>JBKDZY010000268.1:0-3937 GCA_047971765.1 Hyphomicrobiaceae bacterium
CGTTGCCAGCGTGGCGAAAGTGGCGAGCTTGTGTGATGTCTCGGTGTGCGCAGCAGCTGACTGCGTGAGCGCTGATCCAACTCGATCGCTGTCGATCGGAGCCTGTCGTAAGTAATTGTACAGAAGGGCAGTGTCATTCCATAGCGCTGACGCCTTCAGCACCGGAACCATGACCTCGACCGCGACGACGTGACCATGGTCGACGAGTGGTGCCGCGTGTCCTAGTCGGGAACCAAAGTCCCAAACCTGTGGGAGGAGCAGGGCGTCTCGTAGCAGCTGTGCCGCAGGCTCATCATGAGCGAGGCAATCGGCGCGAAGGACGAGACGCGGCTGCGGATCTTCGAGGTGGACGCATCGCACGTCACGTATGCGGTCCCGCCGACTCCATGCGGTCAATCGTTACGCCCTGTTCGCGCCAAATCTCGCGTGTGGGCATCGAGAGAGCAGGTCTGCAAGGGCACCAATCGTCTCGTTGCTCGCCCGACTGGCCGCCAGTCGGACCGCATCGTGATCGGTTGCCCGTCCGATCAAGTCGACGGCGTCGATTGCTGCCTGATCGGCGGCCTCGATCCGAGTCGCTGCGATCGAACGGCGGATGCCGCCCAGCCGAATCGGTTCGTCGAGCAGCCGAAGAAGGTAATCGTTCAAGAGATCCGGTGGGTGGCCGCTCCCGATACCGGCCGCAATGGCGAACAGATGACCACCGCGTACCGGTGTGGCACCGTAAGGAGAAACCACGCGCCCCGATACCCAGCGCAAGCTGGGCGGCGGTACACTTTGATCGATCAGCTCGGCGACAAGCCAGACCGCAGCGACCGCATCGGCATTAGACGGCAGGATCCAGGCAGCGGCGGCACATCCCTCAACATCGGTGGCCCAACTGCCGGTGAGGGCGGGTACGGGCCACACCCGCTCGAAGTCGGACTCCACGGCGAAGGCAGCGGCTATATCCTCCGGCGATAGCTGAGGACGAGGGCCCGCCACGCACACTGCCAGGCGACATCCTGCTGGGAACGACGACAAGTCATCGAGGTACGCAGCCCCGGTGTCCACTGCGATCGGATTGTATTCAGGGTCGCGCTGCAGTGCACGGGCGATGTCTCGCCTGGGAAACCCGAAGCCGCGTTGCTCCCGGGCGGTACGTTCCTCCAGCGAGATGAGTTTCAGCTCGGTCGCTGCACGCTGCGCGATTTCCTCTGGCCGGGCAGCGCAATAGAGGCGAAATCGCCGCGCCAGGGCATCAACTACGGCTGGGAGGTCATCGGATGGGCACAGGTGGTGCAACACGACAGCGTTCTCCCGGGTCTCACCCCACTCGACAGTGGGCGTGTCGAGTTCCTGTGCGAACCACATGTGCTCGAACAAGTGGGCCAGACCTTTGCTCGCCGGCGGGTCGTCCAGATAGCCGCGACCGACGGCGACACAGATTGAGCTGTACGGACTATTGGAAACCACGCGCACGGCGGTAGCCACCCGGCCGCATCGCGCAAAGATGATCACCTGAGGTCTTCCGCAGAATTGGTGGCACCGTCTGGCGGCACCGAGGCCTGCTGGGCTCTTATCAGCAAGATTCCGACGGCGGCTGCCGCTGCGGTAACAACACCAGCCGTGATGAACGTGGCCCGGGTATATCGAGCGGCAAAGATGCCTCCGAGGACATACCCGATCAGAAAGAAGGAGTTGACGATCGAACCGGCGGCAGCGTGTACCCGCCCCAGCAGCTTTTCTGGCGTGCGGATGTGAACCGCGGTACGCATACCCATGTTCTGTAAAGCGTTGGCGGCGCCAGCAATCAGCGCAGCAGTTGACGCCAGCAGCACGGCGTTCACCAAACCATAAACCAGAATCGCCAGGCCCATGACGCTCGTGCTGATCAGCAGGATTCGCTCAGGGGACCGCCACTCGCGGCGGGCCCCCAGCACGGCACCTATCAGAGCTCCAACACCCCATGCGGCTGTCAGGACACCGAGAGCGGCCGCACCTGCCTGGAGCGGACCTTTAACGAAGAAGACCAACGCTACGTTGACCATCGAGCTGGCAGAAACGGTAATGGCCAGGATCGGCAGCACGATGCGCAGATCGGCCTGATCGGCAAGAAATCGCAGCCCGTCGGAGGCCCCTTTCCACCACAACCCGCCTTCGTCCTCGACCGGGCGGCGCACCCGGATCAGAACTATCACTGCCGCAGCGATCGCGAACGACACGCCGTCCACCAATAGTGCGGTCCGTACCCCGAGACTGGCAACCAGGACGCCGCCCAGCACCGGTCCAACGAGCGTAGATGCTGATCGGCTGACCTCCAAGAGAGCGTTGGCACGGGTCGGAAACGCCTCGCCTGCCAGTACCGGAACTAGCACGATTACGGCTGGAACGGCTACAGCCGAGCACACTCCGACCAGCGTCGAGAGAACGAGCAATGCGACGGCGTTCGGCCAGGCGGACATCGCCAGCACGAGAACGGCCTGCACGGCTGACACCAGAGCCAGAACTTGGCCGGCATCACGTCGGTCGAGGAGCTGCCCGGCAAACGGCGCGAGTAGCACGGCGGGCCCCAGCTGGAGTACCAGCAGTATTGCGACGAGGTACGATTGCTCGTCACCAGCTAGGTGGAACAGGACAGCGATGGTAGCTATCTCATCGCCTACGGCCGAGACGAATACCGCGACTAGGAACGTTGTCGCTGCCGTCCGGCTGCGCCGTACGAGTTTGGTGGGCGCGGGTTCGAGCGACACGGTGATTGAATCAGCCCTTGCGGCCGGAGAGGATGTAGTCGGAGTCGTCGCCGTACCCGTGAAGGGCCCCAAGTTTTGCAGCTGCGAACATCTGTGCAAGCTCGGCGATTGAACGCAGTCGGCGCAATTGTGTGCCGTGGCTCGTCTCAATTAGTGTGCCATCAGCAGCAACGATCCGAATGATACGTTCGACCCGTAAACACCGGCCGCCAGCCTCAACCACTCGCCGCTCCTTGACCTCTGCGCGTCGCACAGGGTCCAAGGGCACATCTGCGCGTCGCACCCATCCTTTGGTGCTGTGCGACGCCGCATCGCCCGCCGAGCCGGCGAGAGCGAGGACTCCTCCCCGGTTCAGGGCCGCCACATAGCTCCGAACTGCGGTTACCGCCATATCATCGTCGATGATGAAACTGAAGGCGTTGAGCGGGCAGTAGATTGCCGAATACCCGCTCAACGACTCATCGAGAGGTGCGAAACTGCCGTGGTGTACGACCGGCTTCAGACCCAAGCGGTCGGCCTCGGCGAGGCATTCGGCGATCATCTCATCGGAGATCTCCACGCCTTCCACTTGATACCCGGCTGCCAGCAGGCGCAGCATCAGTCGACCTGTGCCGCTGCCGAGTTCGAGGGCTGCGCCGCCCGCGTTGGTGATGAGCCTAGTGAACACGTCGTCCTCGATGAAGTGCTGGTTGGCGATCGCAGCGGAATACACCGTGCCGGTTATGCCATCATAAAAGCTTTTCGCGGCCACGTCGGAAACTTCGTCCTTAGACGCGGAATGCGTTGGCTGGTAGCTTGATCGGAGTTGTGTTCGGCACCCAGTGGGCGTAGCGCCGATACACCGCATCAAGGTGCCCGCGATATAGATTCATCATCTGCCGTAGGACGACGAAAAGACTGTCAACTGCGGTCGGGGTTAGGTTGCGCTCCTCAGATAACAGCAGAGCGGGGAGTTCGGCATGGTCGCCCTCGAGATCGTCGTCCTCGTGCAGCCTGAAGTAGCGGAGCAGATCATCCGGCACGCCATGTTGGTCGGCGAGCAGGTCTAGGACGTCGTTTCCGGCACTACCAGGTAGCGTTGTCGGCACTTCGGGGAGCACTAGGGCCGCTGCGAACTGCGCAACACCTTGCCAGGCAAAGGCCCCGAAGGCGTGGCTGTACGCCATGGTCTCGACGGCCTCTGGTGCGGCCCGTAGCGCACTAGT
>JBKDZY010000269.1:0-16703 GCA_047971765.1 Hyphomicrobiaceae bacterium
CATGCTGTCCTTTTTCTATACATTATTGCGCTTCGGGACTGTCATTCGCGATCAGCTGGCAGACCCCGAGTTTCGCAATGTTTCCATCCTGGTTGTCATGATCATCCTGCTGGGAACCGCATTCTACAGCTACGCCGAAGGCTGGGGTTGGCTGGATTCCATGTATTTTTCCGTCGTGACACTCGCAACCGTCGGCTATGGCGACCTCGCCCCGAAAACGGCCGCGGGAAAAATATTCACGATGATCTATACCTTCATCGGCCTGGGCGTTTTCGTCGTATTCGTGCGCCACGTCGCTGACAGCCTGATGAAGCAGAACATGAAGGATCAGGAACGCTTCAGGCGGCTTCGCGAAATCGAGAAGATCCGCGAAGAGCGCCGGAAGAGTCGGAAATAGAGCGTATCGGATTCCCCTGAAGCCCCGGCCGGGGCCTCGCATGATGGCAGTTTTTTTGTCCAGCGGGCTACCCCTTTCTGGGTCCCGCCCAGGCAGCCAGGACCCGGTCGAGCGGCGTCGCACCGTCGACGGCATCGAGATTGGCCGACAGACGCCGGTAGCCTTCGCCCGCTGCACGATGATACCCCGGATGCACGTCGAGATCGGCAAGACCTTGCGCCAGGTCATCCATCTCGACCGCCCAGCGCGCCGCCTTGTCGCCAAGCTCTGGCGCGGCTGAACGCAGGACATTCATCAGCCCCGGCTTAACGCTGTCGAGTTCGCCAGCCACCCGGTCGAGCAAACCGACCTTGGCTGCCGCCGCCATGATATTGGCAAGGAGCGCAACGGTGCCCTTATTGGCGGCCGAGAACAGCACCTTCATTTCGGTCGCCTGCGTGATGCTCTCGCCAAGCTGCAGAACCGGCATCCGCTCGGACGCCAGCCCACCGAGAACACCCGCCGATGGCCCCGAAACATAGAGCCTTGTCTTGACCTTGCCACCCGGCGGCGGGCCGATGATCCCGCCATCGGAATATGTTGCCCCCGCCGCGCGAACGGTCTCGGCGATACGGGCGACCTTGCTGGGCGTGATCGAATTGCAATCGACATAATGCAGCGTCTTGCCATCGAGCAGCCGAGCAGCAGCGGCCGCCAACGGTTCAGCCTGGTCGGCCGGCACGATCGACAGAAACGTATCGGCGACAGCGACCACATCGGCGAGCCCTGGCAATAGCCGGACACCCGCCGCCTGCGCCCGCTCAAGGCTCCTGGTCGACCGGCCTTCCGCCGTCGACACGACATCGAAGCCCGAGGCTTTCAGATCGCCCGCGACCCCCGCTCCCATGGAGCCAAGTCCCAGAACACCGATAATCTTGGGGGGTTTCGTCATCGTCAGCCTCTCTCGATCCAGCAGGTACAATGATCATACCGTGGAATATCGCCGCGCCTTGAAACCATCGGACCAATTGCACGCGGATTTGTCTGTTGACGCCATTAAACGCGATCGGCCCCATCAATCAAGACGGGGCCGCTCGTGGGACTTCACATCAACGCCGGGAAGAACCGGCCGATGGTCAGCCGTTGCCGACCATCCGGACCGGCTCGCGCTGCAGCGTGGTCTCGCCGCTCGTCGCATCCTCCTGCGGCAGACCGACGAAACTTTCCCAGCTTTCCTGGAACCGCTTCAGGTTGCGCCGTGTCATTTCGGCGAAGTTGTCCGCATGTTGCTGCTCGAACACCTCGAGAGCTGGCACCAGCGAAGAGGCGGCAGCCAGCCAGTTGCTGCGTTTGTCCTCCAGCTCGCCGAGGCGGATCAGGGCACTGCCGAGGTTCATATGCGTGATCGCCCACTTCAGTGGATCGCGCTCGCGCACCATTTCCTCCAGCGCCGCCCGGTAGGCCTCGATGGCCTGCAGCAGATGCGAGCGGTTTGGCGCTCCCCGCTCACCCAGTGCGGCGAGCGCATTGCCAAGGTTCATCTGGGCGAGTGCCCATCGTTGAGGCACCCGGATCCGCGGCATGGAATCAATGGCCTTCTTGAAGGCCGAGACAGCTTCCTCGAGATGGGTCGCCTCGTTGCTCTGCTCACCGAGACCAAGCAGCGCCAGACCGAGATTGAACTGCGCTTCAGCCCACCGCTCTGGTTCGGCCTCGGCGTCGATCATCTCCAACGCCTTGCGATAGGCGCCGGCCGCTTCGTCGAGCAGGGCGACTGAACCTTGCCGCGCCTCCATCGCAATCAGCACCAGGGTGCCACCAAGCCCCATGAAGAGCGACGCATCGTGCTCACCATGGTCGGCGCTGGCCGTAAGTTTGATGGCCTCGCGATAGGCCTGGGCGGCACGCTCCAGCACCTCCAGCTCCCGGCCACGCTCGCCCATCTCGGACAGAACCTTGGCATGGGCGAGTCGCGCCCGCACCATCAACTCGCTATTGGGCTCGCGCTCGATGAGCGTGATGGCCTTCTCGTAGATGGCAGCCGCATCCTGCAGTCGTGTGATGCCGTCCTCGCGCTCACCGGCAAGCGCCAGAGCATCGCCATGGCCAAGGCACGCCTCTGCCAGATGCTTGCCGTCCTTGCTGTCGGCTGCCTGGCGTACAAGCTGCGCGAACACGGTCTGCGCCTCGCTCAGGGCCTGCTCGTCCGTGCGCTCGCGCGCCTGATGCAGAAGGGCGTCGGCTCGGCGCAGATCGAAGCGCCACGCCTGGTCCTTCTCGGCACGCGGCAACGCCATCGCCGCTTCCGCGAACAGCTCCGCAGCATGGCCATACTCGCCCCGCGCACTCATGAATTCCGCCAGACGCCCCGTCGCGAACGCCTCTTCCAGCATCTGGGCCTTGAGAGCCAGCGCGTCTTCCTGCAGGCGCTCTTCCGTCCTCCGCCGCATTTCACGCAGGTCGCGACGCAGCCGGCGCATGGCATCCATCGCAGCCTCGAAATCGCCCTCGGCCAGCGCAGTGGCGGCGGCGGACTTTCTTCGCCGCACCTCGACATCGTCATTGGACGGCTTCAGAAGCTGCGCCCGGACATCGGACAGCCAGTGCGAAAGGTTCTCCAGCCGGGTGAGATAGGATTCGCTCGTATGCGCCTGATCATCGATCAGGGCGACGAGGCGCTTGACCGCATGCTCGGTGAGGCTGTGCCGATGCCCGAGTTCCTTGAGATACTGCTCCCCACCAGCAGCCTCCAGGCATTGCGAAAACGCGCGCGACAGGCCGAGCGCGGCCACGACGGCCGACACGCCGCGGCTCTGGCTACCTTCTTCGGCAACATAGGCCTCAAGCGCTGGCTGCAGGTGCAGCAGGACGCCCTGTCCCGAGGCAAGATGACCGAACGTGCGTTCGATGAGGAAGGCGACCACATCTTCCAGCACACCTTTGTGCGCGAGATCACCGTTCGCATGGGCACGGGTGATGACATCGGCAGCAATGCGCCGCGCCACTGGCTCGCCCACGGCACCATAGAGCCCGGCCGGAGACCGGATCACGTGTGAAATCTCTGCGAGCAGCGCCGCGCCGGGCGGGAACTCGGCGAGCAGATCACTCGTCAGGACGACATGGCGTTCCAGATCCCTCTGCGCGAGGCCCCGGGTCTCCACCCCTGTCCAAAGATCACGACCGAGCGCATCGACCACGCTCCGCACATCCTGGACTTCCGTTCGCAAACCAAGCCAGGCCGAAAATCTTTGATACTCCGCGCGCAGGGCGGGCGGAATTGCAATCTCGCAGGCCGGTGCGGCAGCCAGGACCGCAGCGCCCGCCAAGTCGCTCAACGCGCCGAAAAGAGACATGCAAACTTCCCCCAAGTAGAGCTATCGAAACGTCTTCAGTGCCCCCGCGCACCTTTTCGACTGGCTGCCATACTTATGCGATTCGCAAATGGGACTCCGAACCCACGACCGCGAATCCACGAAAGTCGCCAACTTTACCTGTTGAAAATTAACCCGGCCGCGATTGAACCAAATTGATGAGAACGTCGTTTGCACTTATATGGCGCAAATCAATGGCACACCTGCCCCGATAGTTGTGGCGTGCTACGCTTTGGCGCCAAGGCGACCTGAGCCGAGCACCGGTGCAGCAGTCATATCGAGCGGCCACCGCGCCCGTGCCGGCACATCAAGCCCATCGGTCCTGCCGCGAAACAGGTGATCGGCACCGGCCCACGCCACCATGGCGGCATTGTCGGTGCACAATGCCAGCGGCGGCATGGCGAGTCGCCAGCCAGTCCCGTCAGCCAGTTCGCCCAACGCGCCCCGCAAGGTCTGGTTGGCCGCAACGCCACCCGAAACGACCAGCCACCGGGCGCCGGACGTGACGCCTGCGCCATCACCGCCCGTGACCTCTGCCATCGCGCGCGACACCCGATCCCTCACCACATCGCTGACAGCAGACTCGAACGACGCGCACAGATCACTCACATCCTGGTCGCTCAGCGGCGCATGAGACAGCGCAACATTCCGCACCGCCGTCTTGAGGCCGGCAAACGAGAAGTTCGGCTCCGGCCGGTTGATGAGCGGACGCGGCAACGCAAACCGCGTCCGATCTCCGGAGCGCGCCGCAACCTCCACCGCCGGACCGCCCGGAAACCCAAGCCCCAAGAGCTTCGCCGTCTTGTCGAACGCCTCCCCCAGCGCATCATCGATGGTCGTCCCGAGACGCCGATAGTCCCCGACCCCGGCGACGTCGATCAGTTGCGTGTGGCCCCCCGAGACCAGAAGCAGCAGGTAGGGCGGCGAAAGCCCATCGGTCAGTCCGACGGTGAGCGCGTGCGCCTCGAGATGGTTGATCGCCATCAACGGCAGGCCATGCACCAGCGAGATGGCCTTCGCCGTCGTCAACCCGACGATCAACCCACCCACCAGGCCCGGTCCGGCGCTGGCGGCCACGCCCGAAAGGTCCGGCCACCCGACACCGGCGTCACGCAGGGCCGTGCGAATGATCTCGTCCAGGCAGTCCACATGCGCCCGCGCCGCAATTTCCGGCACCACCCCGCCAAACGCCCGATGCTGATCCCACTGTGAGCGGACCACATTGGCAAGGATACGCCCACGACCATCGGCGCCGCGCTCGACCACCGCCGCGGCCGTCTCGTCGCAACTGGTCTCGATGCCAAGGACGAGCAGAGCCCCTTCGGAGCCTGGAGTCCCGGTTGCCGTGACCTCACGCTGGCTGGATTGCACAGACACCTCGAATGCCTTTCCGTCTACCCGCAAGCGCCCGCCACCCGGCGCCATCGCCGCTGCCCCAATCTGCAGTTTGCGCTCCGCCTCACCACGGCGCATAAGTCCAGGCTCACGGATGGGTTGTCTCTCCCGTCGCCGGAGCCAAACGCCCGGAAGCCATCTCCGCCTACACTCACGGAGCCTGAAATTGCAAGGACGCAAGATCACAATCGGCACGCGCGGGTCTCCCCTGGCCCTTGCCCAGGCCCATGAAGCGCGCGCACGCCTGATGACGGCCCACGCCCTCAGCGAATCCGATTTCGAAATCAGCATCATCCGCACCAGTGGCGACCGCATCCAGGACCGCCCGTTGGCCGAGGCGGGCGGCAAGGGCCTCTTCACCAAGGAAATCGAGGAGGCCATGCTGGCAGGCGCCATCGACATGGCCGTGCATTCGATGAAGGACATGCCGACAGTGCTTCCCGAGGGCCTGGTCATCGAGGCCATCCTGCCGCGTGCCGATGTCCGTGACGCCTTTGTTTCGCTCAATGGCGGCACCCTGCGCGACATGCCGGCAGGCACCAGGCTCGGCAGTTCGTCCCTGAGGCGCGCAGCCCAGGTCCGGCGTCTGCGCCCGGATCTGGAGGTCGTGCCTTTCCGCGGCAATGTCCAGACCCGCCTGAAGAAGCTGCAGGATGGCGTTGCTGATGCCACATTGCTGGCCTGCTGCGGCCTGGAGCGCCTGGGAATGCCTGAGCGGATCACCGCGCCGATCCCCGTCGCGGAGCTGCTGCCGGCCGTTGCGCAAGGCGCCATCGGTATAGAGATTCGCGAGAAGGATCAGGACCTCCGCAAGCTTTTGGCCGCCGTGAACGATGACAGATCCGCGCGCGAAGTGGCCATGGAACGCACCTTCCTTGCGACGCTCGAAGGCTCCTGCAGGACGCCCATCGCCGGGCTTGCCCGCCTGGACGGCGGCGACATCTCCTTCGCGGGTGAAATCCTAACCCCCGATGGCACGACCTGCCACGCCACCACGCGCCGCGGCCCCGCCACGGATGCCATCGCCATGGCCGAAGACGCCGCCGAAGAGCTGAAATCACTCGGCGGCCCAGGCTTCTTCAACGGATAGTCCCCCATGCATGTGCTCGTCACCCGGCCGGAGCCCGACGCCCTGAAGATGGTGGGCTACCTGCACCAGCGCGGCCATCAGGCGACGGCTTTTCCTCTGATGAGCACCAGTTATTCAGGGTTGCAGACGGAACGGCTTGACGGCGTCACGGGCCTGATCGCCACCAGCCGTCATGCCTTGCGCGCGCTCGTCGGCACCGCCTCGCTGGAGCAGGCGCGCAACCTGACCATTTTCGCCGTCGGCAAGGCCACCGCCATGGAAGCCCGCCGCATGGGATTCAGCCGCATCGTCAAGGGCCCCGGCACCGCTGCCGCATTGAGCCCCCTGATCGCATCGCTCGTCGATCCCGCGGAAGAAGTGCTCCTGCATCTCGCTGGCGACCGTGTTGCCTATGACCTGGCCGGCGAACTCGGCCACCAAGGGCTGAATGTTTCGAAAGCCATCGTCTACCAAATGCACGCAGCACGCGAAGTTCCAGAATCAATACGCCGGATGATTGGCAACCGGACGATTGAAGCCGTCATGCTCATGTCCCCACAAACTGCTTCTATTTGGTCACGACTTGTAACTCATCATGGTCTGTCCGAAGATGTGCGTGAAATTGTTCATCTTTGTCTGTCACAGGCGGTAGCAGACAGGTTGAGGGCAGGTCCGGGGGCAATGGTTGAGGTTGCAACGACACCAACGCTCGAAGACATGCTGGAACAGGTTGAAATGGCGGCGGAAAAGCTGGGGTCCTAGGCGTTTGCCCTCGGAATTTTCCCGACTTTCCTAATCGCGGCTGAGGCTGCATTCGTGAGCGTGCAGCGTTATGCTGCACCAGAGAGCAAGCTGGAGGTTCGGCCCTCGATGAGCAACCCGAAGGATGGACGCGGAAAATCCGGTGAGCGCCCAGCAGGCGGCGCCAGCAGTGACAAGCGTCCTCACGCTACCCTTGACCTGAAGGCAGTCGAGGTCCCGTCATCGGCGAAGAAGCCGGAAACACCCGAGCCGCCCAAGGCGGCCACGGCCCCGCCAGGCAAGGGCGCGTCAAGCACAGCTACGCCATCACAGGCAGGCGCCGCGACCAAGGCCGGCGCAGCCGGTGCCGCATCACAGGCGGACAAGCACCCGGCAGAGACGGAAAAGGCCAAGGCCGGCAAGACTGATACAGCACCGGCCGCCAAGACCACTGCCACACCGCCTCCGCGTGGTGGCAGCACATTCGGAAGCCTCGTGTCCCATCTGGTGGCCGGCGTCGTCGGCGGTGCCATCGTCCTCTACGCCGCTCCGCATCTCACCCCCATGCTCAGGGATGCCGGCCTTCCGCCACCGCCACCGGCCGAACCATCGCCCCAGGTGATGCAGCGCCTCGCGGGCCTGGAACAGGGCCTGAACGCCCTTCCCAGGCCTGACCCGGCCAATGATCCTGCCAAGGCCATCGCCGCCGCCTCGGCAAATGGTGCACGCATCGAGGAGATCGCGAAGGCCGTGGCCGCGCTCAGGTCCGGCCAGACCAGGCTCGAAGACCTGACCAGCGGCATCGAGGCGAAACTGGCGAAGGAACCGCCAATCGCGGATTCCGCAGCACGGATCGTGAAGCTGGAGCAGCGCCTCGCCGAACTGGCCGCCGTTGCCGAGACGGAACCGAAGAACGCGGGCCGCATCCAACAGCTCGCCAGCATCACCGGCCGCCTGGGCGATCTCGATGTCCGCGTGACCAGTGAGGTCCAGCAGGCCCGCAAGGACATGCTGCGCGAGATCGAGACCCGCATCCAGCCGGCAACCGAGGCGAGCGAAGCCGCGCGCGCCGGGACCCAGCGCCTTGACCGCGAACTGGCCGGAGTCAAATCCGAGCAGAACCGGATCTCAACGAACCTCGATCAGGTCAAGACCGCCGCCGAGCGTGTCCAGCTTGGCCTGAAAGCCACCGATGACACTGCAGCCAGGCTCGACAATCGCATCAACGCGGTACGCCGCGAACTTGAGAACCGGCTGCAGGCGACCGCCAAGCCGGCGGACGTCTCCTCGGCCATCGCCCCGGTGGCAAGCAAGCTCACGTCGCTCGAAACCAATCTGGCCAGCGTCGTCAAGAGCGAGGCCGAGCGCCAGGCCACTGCCGAGCGCATCGTCCTGGCTCTCGAACTGGGCAACCTGAAGCGCTCCATCGAGCGTGGCGTTCCGTTTGCCCGGGAATTGAGCGAGGTGAAGAAGGCCTCGGGTGCCGACATCAATCTGGCCCCGCTTGAGCCCTATGCCAGCAAGGGGCTGCCGACCATGCCCGAGCTGAGCCGCCGCTTCCACGAGCTCTCCGGCGCAATGATCGATGCCGACAGGGCCAGCGGCGACGATACCGTCGTCGATCGCCTGCTCTCGGGAGCGAAAGCGTTCGTGAGGGTCCGCAAGACCTCCCACGCCCCCAGCGACACATCTGTCGAGGCGGTCGTCGGGCGCATCGATACGGCCTTGAAGAACGGCCGCCTGCAGGACGTCCTCAAGCAGGCTGCCGAACTCAAGACTGTCCCGCCCGCTGCCCGGAAATGGCTCGCGGAAGTGAAGGCGCGCGCGACCGTCGACGCTGCACTCGCCAACATCGACCAGGCGCTGAAATCCTCGCTTGGTGCAGGCCCAACCTCTGGTGACCAGCAGAAGGCCAAGCCATGATCCGACTCGTTATTTTCCTCATTGCGGTGGCGGCGGCAGCAGCGGGCCTTGGTTGGCTCGCTGACCGCCCGGGGTCGATGCTGATTTCGTGGCAGGGCTACGAAGTCGAGACCACCGTGTTCCGCGCCGTGGTCCTGCTCGCTCTGGCCGCCGCTGTCGTGGTCTTCGTATGGTCCATCCTGCGCCAGATCATCACGAGCCCCGCCATGCTGGGCCGCTACTTCACGCGCCGCCGGCAGGAGAAGGGGCTTGATGCGCTCTCGACCGGCCTGATCGCCATCGGAGCCGGTGATGGCCAGATGGCGACGCGCTACGCGGTCCAGGCCCGTCGGTCGCTCCCGAATGAACCCCTCACGCATCTCCTGCGGGCGCAGGCCGCGCAACTGTCCGGAGACCGGGCCACCTCGCGGCGCATCTTCGAGGCCATGCTTGGCGCCCCCGAGACCGAGCAGCTCGGGCTGCGGGGCCTGTTCCTCGAAGCCCAGCGCGAAAAGGAACCCGAGGCTGCCCGCCAGTTCGCCGAGCGTGCTCTCAAACTCAATCCCAGGCTGGGGTGGCCGGTCGATGCCCTGGTCGAAATGCAGAGCCGCGACGGCGCCTGGAGCACCGCGCGCGATACCGTCGAAACCGGGCGCAGAAGCGGCCATTACACCAAGACGGTTGCCGGCAGGAAGCGGGCCGTTCTGCTGACGGCCGAGGCCCAGGAAATGGAGGAAGCAAACCCCAACCTGGCCATGCAGCTTTCAACCGAAGCCCACGCCCTTGCGCCCGATCTCATCCCCACATCGGTCATTGCCGGCCGGCAACTCGCCTCGCGCGGCTCGACCGCCAAGGCCGCAAAAGTCATCGAGCGCACCTGGCAGGCAGCACCTCATCCCGAGCTTGCCCTGGTCTATGCCTTTGCCCGCCCCGGAGACAGTCCGCGCGACCGGCTCGAACGTATCAGACGCCTGTCGGGCCTCACGCCGCGCTCTACCGAAGGCCCGATCGCGCTCGCGACAACCGCCATCGACGCCCATGACTGGGTTGAGGCGAGAAGTGCCCTGGCAGGGCTCCAGGACGACGACATCACCCAGCGCGTGTGCACCTTGATGGCCAAGATCGAGAGCGGCCAGAACGAGGACACCGGCCGGGTGCGCGAGTGGCTGGCCCGCGCCGTCAACGCGCCGCGCGATCCGGCCTGGGTCACGGACGGGCTGGTCACCGATCACTGGATTGCCGTGTCACCCGTTTCGGGAACTCTCGACCAGTGCACCTGGTCGGTCCCGCCGGAAAGCGAACACGAGACCGAAGCGGGCAAGGCCCTGAAACAGTTCGAGGAGCTGGCGCTGCTCGAAGCAGCTCGCACACGCCCCGCGGCACAGGCACCGGTTGCCCGGTCCTACTATGGCCCGCCCTCCAGCGCCCACGCACCGGGCGAGGCCTCTCCTGAGGCTGCCCCAGGTGCAGCCGCCGCAAGGCAGGACCTCCGTACCCGCACACCCGAAGCCGACCGCCCGATCACGGTGGAGGTGACGCCTGTCGCGGAGGCAGAGATCAAGGCCCAGGCAGCCCCTCTGAACAAATCCCAGAAGAGCGTCCAGCCAAACCCAGCGCCGTTGGCCAAGGTAGCCCCGCCCGTGCCCGCACCGGAGGTCGCACGGCCGAAATCGGCATCGAACCACGTGGACACGAACGCAGCAGAGAAGCCATGATGCCAACGCTGCCCGGCACGGCGTGAAGGCGCTGGTGTTCGAGCAGGACCTGTGAACGACGCAGACGCGGAGAGGTTCTACAATGGCGGATCAAGACTCCCTCGCAATGCTCGAACGGCGGCGCATCGAGGCCAAGCTCCTCGCCCACGTCTACCAGACGCTCCGGAAACGCCTCGGCGACAAGGAAGCACGCGACATCATCGCCGACAGCGTCACCCGCTCTGCCATCGAACAGGGCCGGCAAATGGCCGCGGCCCTCGATGGCGCCACCTCGTTGCAGACGTTCATTGACGCGCAGGAACTGTGGACACGCGGCGGCGCGCTCGACGTCGAGGTCAAGGAGCAGTCTTCCGAACGCTTTGCCTTCAACGTGAAACGCTGCGCCTATGCCGAGATGTATCGCGACATGGGCCTGGGGGACATCGGCGACCTGCTCTCGTGCCAGCGCGACGGCGCCTTCTGCGAAGGCTACGATCCGAAACTCAAGCTGACGCGCACCCAGACCATCATGCAGGGCGCGAGCCACTGCGACTTCGTCTATCAATACGACGACGAGACCTGAAGCGCTTCAGGATGAGATGGAAGCGCTCGTGCCATCACTCAGACCCGGCCCAGGCCGCATCGGCATCATGGGCGCCACGTCAACCAGTCCACCAGGCAGGCCCCATGCAGGTCCATGAGGTCCCATGAGGTTGCAGCCCGCGCGCGATTGTGGCACCGATGAGCGAATTTCGCACGATCACAGAACCTTATAGGGAGTATCCTCAAAATGGCCAAGGACGGGCACGATGTCAGCGACAAGTCGAAGGGTGCGCTGAGCGGCATCAAGGTGGTCGATCTCACGCGAGTCCTGGGCGGCCCGTTCGCCACGCAGCTTCTCGCCGACCATGGCGCCGACGTCATCAAGCTCGAGCCACCCATGGGTGACGAGGTGCGAGACTGGGGCCCTCCCTTCCACGACGAGGATGCGGCCTATTTCATCGGCATCAACCGCAACAAGCGCTCCGTCGGCCTCGACCTGTCGAAGCCCGAAGGCCGCGAAGTGCTTCTGAAACTGCTCGAAGGCGCCGACGTGCTGATCGAGAACTTCAAGCCCGGCTCCATGGAAGCCTGGGGCATCGGCTACGACACCCTGAAGGAGAAGTTCCCGGGTCTGATCTATTGCAAGATTTCCGGCTTCGGCAACGACGGCCCGCTCGGCGGCTTCCCCGGCTACGATGGCATCGTGGGTGCGATGACGGGCCACTACAGCGTCAATGGCTCGACGGAATCGGGGCCCATGCGTCTCGGCCTGCCGGTGGTCGATATCTCGATGGGCCTCTACTGTGTCATCGGTATCCTGCTGTCGATGCACGAGCGTCAGCAGTCCGGCCTTGGCCAGGCCATCGAGGTGACGCTCTACGATTCTGCGTTGAGCCTCATGCATCCCCATTTCCCGAACTATTTCCTGTCGGGCAAGGTGCCGGGCCTGACCGGCAACCAGCACTCCAGTCTCGTGCCCTATGGCATGTACCAGACGAAGACCGTTCCGGTCATGATCGGTGCGGGCAACAACCGGGCCTTCCGCAAGGTGGCCGAGGTGCTCGGCCGTCCGGAGCTCGCCGACGACCCACGCTTCAAGACCAATGGCGACCGCCAGCAGCATCGCGACGAGTTGAACGAGATCATCGCCGCCAAACTGGCCACCGTCGATGGTATCGCCTTCGCGCTGGAACTGTTGAAGTCCGGCCTGCCCTGCGGTCCGGTTCTCAACACCGGACAGGTTGCCGAGAGCGAGCACACCAGGGCCCGTGGCATGATCTACGAGAAGGACTGGTACAAGGGCATGGGAACCCCGGTGCGCCTGTCGCGGACACCGGGCGGCATGAAGTCGACACCGCCGAAATTCTCGGCCCACACCCGCGAGGTGCTGACCGAGCAGGGCTTCACCACGGAGCAGATCGACAAGCTTGCCGCCGCTGGTGTCCTCGTCGAAAAGCGCCGCACCAGTTGATGCCAGCCTGAACAAGGACCAGACTGGTCTTCGGGCCCGCCGGTCAGCGCGATCCTCCACCGGAAGCGCACGCCCGGCGGGCTTTTTCACATGGCATTGGAGCGTCATATGAGTATCGAAGACCAGCGGCAGAATGGCCGGGAAATTCTTGGCCAGGTCATTGGCCAGTCCTATCTGGAGCGCCGGGACCAATCGACCAACGATTTCAACAGCCCGTTGCGCCGTTTTTCCGAAACCTACGCCTTTGGCGACATCTGGGCCCGGCCCGGTCTGGAGCGCAAGACGAGAAGCATGTTGTGCATGGCCATGCTGACAGCCCTCGGCAAGCCGGAAGAGCTGAAACTGCACGTCAACTCGGCCATCAACAATGGCTGCACGATCGAAGAGATACAGGAAGTCCTTTATCAGACAGTAGCTTACTGCGGCATACCGGCAACCATCGAGGCCTTCAAGGTGGCCGAGGCCGTACTGAAGGAGCGCGGCCTGATGTCATGAATCCGCCGGCGCGGCCACAACCGGCAACAGACATTTCAGTTGCTGTCTTGCATTGGCCGCGCCGCGCAACTATAGGGATGGCAGATGGAGACGTGGCCGAGTGGCTTAAGGCGGCGGTTTGCTAAATCGTTGAACTGGGAAACTGGTTCCGGAGGTTCGAATCCTCTCGTCTCCGCCATTTCCCGGCAGATGTCAGCCTTTTGCTGACGTGTATTCCTCCACCAGATGGTCGATAAGGCCTCGGACGGCGGGCAACAGGCCGCGCCGCGACGGAAACACGGCATGGACGACCCCGCTGCGGGGGCGCCAATCGGGCAGCATGTCGACAAGCCGCCCGGCTTCGATGTCGCCCGCAACAACCATCTCCGGCAACTGCGCAACACCAACGCCCGCAAGCACGGCGCTACGAAGCTGCGAGGTGTCATCCGAAACCAGTCGCGGCACATGCCGCACCTCGGCCACGGCACCGTCCGGCCCCTCGAGCACCCACGCATGACTGCGGTTTGCGGTTTCGAAATCGACCGACGGCAACCCGTTCAGGCTGGCAGGCACAATGGGTCCCGTCACTGACGCAAGGCACGATGGACTGGCAACGATGCGTTGCGGACTCTCCCCCAGCACCCGCATGACGTAGTCCGTCTCCTCCAGCGGCGGAAATCTCACCCGGATCGCCACATCCACGCCATCCCGGATGAGATCGACGCGACGGCTCGTGCTGTCGACATGCACGCTCAGGCGCGGATGCCGGGCCATGAAGCGGGCAATCATGTCGCCAACCTGGAAGCACACCAGCGCCGGAGGACAACTGACGCGCACCAGGCCGGCCGGCTCCGACCGCGACCGGTCGATCAGCTCTTGCGCCGCATCCGCCTCCACCAGCATCGCCACGCAGTGGGCGTAATATTCACGCCCGATCTCCGTGACCACGAACTGCCGGGTCGAGCGTTGAATCAGCCGCACGCCAAGCCGCGCTTCCAGCTCGCCGATCCTGCGTGACAGCTTCGAACGTGGAATGCCGACCGCACGGGAAGCCGCCGCGAACCCGCCATTCTCGACCACCTGGGCAAAATAGTAGAGATCGTTCAGATCCTGCATTGCACACTCATTGTCCCATTTTTAGGACAGACTGTGGACGATTCCGGGCCTACTGCCAATCGAAACTCCCCCCATCTATCGGTCAACAGCGACGATCACAGGAGATCCGCTGCACGGAGCACAATCATGAGAAAGATCATCGGAACCTACAAAGCCCCGCGGCCCCATTGGGTTGGTGACGGTTTCCACGTCCAGTCCATGATCTCGCCGCAGGCCCACAGCAACCATCTGAGCCCGTTCATCATGCTCGACTATGCAGCGCCGAAGACCTTCACCCCCACGAAGGAACGGCGCGGCGTCGGCCAGCATCCGCACAAGGGCTTCGAGACGGTGACCATCGTCTACGACGGCGAACTGGAACACCGTGACTCGACCGGCGCCGGTGGCACCATCGGTCCGGGCGATGTGCAGTGGATGACGGCAGCCAACGGCATCCTGCACGAGGAGTTCCACTCGAAGGCGTTCGCGGAAAAGGGCGGCAACATGGAAATGGTGCAGCTCTGGGTGAACCTGCCGGCCAGGGACAAGGGCGCACGGCCCGGCTACCAGACGCTTCTCGACAAGGACATCCCCGTCATCGGCCTGCCCGATGGAGCGGCTGCGGTCCGGGTCATCGCGGGAAGCTATGGCGACAGGGACGGCCCGGCACGCACGTTCACGCCCATCGACATCTGGGATGTGCGTCTGAGCCGGGACAAGACCACGAACCTTGATCTGCCGGAGGGACGCAACGTGGCAGTTGTGGTCCTCGATGGCACCGTGGAGGTCAATGGCAACGCCATCGTTCGCGCATCCGAGATGATCGTTCTCGATCGTGACGGCGGTGCAATCACCATCGAGGCCAACAGCGATGCCAAGCTGCTGGTCCTGTCTGGTGAGCCGATTGATGAGCCCGTTGCAGCCTATGGACCGTTCGTCATGAACACCGAGGCTGAACTGCGCGAAGCCTTTGCGGATTATCATGCCGGCAGGTTCGGCAACATGGCCGCCGCGGAAGCCACAGCCCACTAGCTGTGCGAAAAATCGGATCAGGGCAATCCACTATTGTCCTGGTCCGGTTCTGCCGCTCCTCCGCATATAACCGAAATCGCTCAGGCGATCCCCGATCAGCCGATGAACTGGCCATGCCGGATGAACGGTGCCACCATCACCCCGAGGCTGATGGAGACGCTGGGTCAGCCATCCCACCCCGAGAGGAAAACATGCCAAGCATCCGGATTACGAAAGAGGAACGCGACGCCCGCCACGGCCGCTACGTGGCGAAAGTCGATGGCGTCGATGCGGAAGGCGAAATGACGTTCACCCATCGCGGCCCCGGCGTCATCAGCCTGGATCACACCGGTGTGCCCGACGCGCTCGGTGGTCGCGGCATCGCCAAGGCGCTTCTCGACCACCTGCTTGAGGATGCCCGCAGCAACGGCTTCCGCATCATCCCCATCTGCCCGTTCGTGCGCGGCCAGTACGCCAAGCATCCCGAATGGTCGGACCTCTTCGTCACCAAACCAGGCGAGAAACCCGTCCTTTAACGCCAAGGAGACCTTGCAATGCCCAAGACCCAGCCGGAACCCATTCGCGAGCAGAAATCCGACCACCTTCTGACGCCGGAAAACTGCGCACTCGTGCTGATCGACTACCAGCCCGAGCAGTATCGCACCATCACCTCCACCACCCGCGAGCAGATCAACCTCAACGTCATCGCGCTGTGCAAACTTGCCCAGGCCGATGAGCTGCCGGTGATCGTCTCGACGGTTGCCGTCGACATGGGTGTCAACGAGGGGACCGCCAGGGAAATCATGGCGGAACTTCCGGGCGTCAAGGAGATCGACCGCACCGGGGTGAACTCGTGGGAGGACGAGGAGTTCCGCAACGCCGTCAAGGCAACCGGGCGGAAGAAGATCGTCATCGCCGGATTGTGGACCGAGGTCTGCCTCGCATTCCCGACATTGGACATGCTGAAGGAAGGCTTCGAGGTCTATCCGGTGGCGGATGCGGTTGGCGGCATCTCGCCCGTCGCCCACGACCGTGCCTTCGATCGCATGATCCAGGCCGGCGCCCAGCCGGTGACGGCAATTTCCTTCGGGTCCGAACTCATGCGCAACTGGGCGCGGGAAAGCTCGGACAAGTTCCGCAAGGTGTTGCAGTGGTATTTCCCCGAGCGCAACCGGCTGCTGAAGGAAGGCAAGATCAAGTACTGACGAACATCGAGGCACGCAGACTTGCAGCGCTTCGGGACCAGACGCACGAACTCAGGCCGCAACCGCGGCCTGAGCGCTTTTTTGCCCGCCCTGGCTTCACTCTGAAATGCACCGGCGCACAGTGACCGTGATGACAAGCATCAGCGCGATCATTGCAACGGGAGCCGGCGCATATTGCGCAATGGCGATCACGACCAGGGACGCGACCAGAAGCAGGTAGCGTCGCCAGCCCGCAAAGCAGACACGATCGCGGATCAACCACACCGTCGCGATATAGAGCGCCACGGGCAGCCCCACCGCAAGCCCGCCCACATGGGAGCCGACGTGCGCCTTGTGCAGAGCGATCTGGTTCGCCA
>JBKDZY010000270.1:0-1618 GCA_047971765.1 Hyphomicrobiaceae bacterium
CGGGCGCGATCCCCGGCGAGACCGGGAAAATGGCCGGATCATCGGCGGGCAGCTTGTCGATCACGGTCAGGCGGGTATCAAACGTGGTGCCGTGCTTCGCATAGACCGCGCCGTCGATGGCGGCGCTGAACACCACACGGCCACGCGCCTGCAAGCGGATGAAGGCATCGCGCCAGGCCGGGGCCTCGGGGCTAAAGCCTGCGCCGGTGATCGTCACCAGCCGACCGCCCGGTGCAAGACGGGCCAGCGCCGAGGCAACATGGCGGTAGGCCGCATCGGCGACACGCCCACTGACATTGGCCATGACCGAGAATGGCGGGTTCATCAGCACCACGGACGGGACGGCATCCGGGGCTAGATGATCGTCGATCTGGGCGGCGTCGAACCGGTTGACGGCAAAGGCCGGAAAGAGCTCGGCCAGCAGTTCAGCGCGGGTATCGGCCAGTTCGTTGAGGATCAGCGAGCCGCCGGCGGTCTGCGCCAGGATCGCCAGAAGGCCGGTGCCCGCCGATGGTTCCAGCACCCTGTCATCAGGCGTGATCGCAGCGGCTGTCAGAGCGGCAAGGCCGAGCGGAAGCGGTGCCGAAAACTGCTGGAAATTCTGGCTTTCCTCGGAACGCCGGGTCTGCGTCGGCAATAGTCCGGCGATCTTTGCCAGCACGGAAAGCCGTGCAGCCGGAGACGCGGCTTTGCGGAAAAGCGCCTTTCCGTATTTGCGTAAGAAAAGGACGGTAGCAACTTCGCAGGCCTCATAGGCCAGCTTCCAGTCCCAGGCGCCAGTAGCGTCGGACGCGCCGAAGGCCGCTTCCATCGCACCGCGCAAGGTGGCGGTATCGACGCGCTGGCCGCGTACGAGATGGGGGAGCAGAAGATTGGCCGCAGCCAGGATCGCAGGCGCAGCCGCCACTGGCGTGACCGGATCGGCCACGGGGAAAACCATGTTCATGTCGGGAACCTCAGGAGAGCGGGAAGGACAAGCCCGGACGGCGCTCTCTCTCGACCACCCGGACTTAACCCCTTTCGGCCAGCCTCTGACTCTCAAACCGCAGCATGAAAAAAGCGCCCCGACCGGACGGCGGGGCGCTTGTCAGGGTCATCTCAGGATCATCCGAAGCGGCGACCGCCCTCGGTGAAGGTGTATTCATTGGCGGCGATGGTTTCATCGACCGCCTCGTCCGAGGACAGATAGTCATATTCACGTTCAAGCTGGCGGGAGAGCCATCGAGCCAGATCGCGCAGCGCCTCGATGATCGTCTCCTCTGCATCCTCCGTCATGTCCTGCCAGGTCGGGCTGTCGCGCTCGACCGAGATCGACATGCAGTATTCGTGATAATAATGGCCGCGATGGCTGACATCGGCGCGAAGTTGATAGAAGTTGCGGCGCTGGACCGCCTGAAGGGCGTCAGCGATGCGGTGCAGTTCGGTGGCCTGCGGGGCGTATTCCCGGATCAGGCGTGGCGCATGTTTCCGGTAGGAATAGAATGTCTCGAAGCACGCACCGTCGCCCTGCGAGCAGAAGCCCCTGAACCGGATGCAGGGGCGTTGCCGTGTGCCGCCGCCCATCAACCGGACGGTGCGGGTCTTGAGGTTCAGCCCGAGGATTTCCGCGATGCGCTGG
>JBKDZY010000271.1:0-10296 GCA_047971765.1 Hyphomicrobiaceae bacterium
AGCTCATCGACTATCACCTCGAAGGTGGCCCACCGAAAACACTCAACGCACCAGCGGGGGCCTACAAGGCGCGCGATGGCTATGTGGCGATAACGACGCTCAGCGATGCACACTACATCAATGTCTGCAAGGCCATCGGTGCTGGCCACCTGATCGAAGACCCGCGCTATCGGAAAATGGCGGACCGGGTCGACAACAACCAGTCCCTGCGGGAGGACCTGGAGGCGGTTCTGGCCAAGGATGATCGTGCCGCCTGGGTGAAGAAGCTGCAGGCCGCAGGCGCCCTTGCCGACCAGGTCAATGACCTGGGTGACTGGATGGGAAATGAGCACGTGCGCGCCATCAATGCGTTCTCGATGATGGAGCAGCCGGGCCTGGGCGTCATCCCTCGGCCGCTGCCCGCGGGTGGCTCGACCGCCACCAATGCCCCGTCACCACGTCAAGGTGAGCACACCGACGATGTGCTGGCGGCTTTCGGCATGGACGCAAAGCGCATCAAGGAATTGCGGGACGCTGGCATCGTAGGCTGAAGCGCGTCCTGCAAGACCCCGCCGCCGGACCGCCGTAGCGGCCCGACGGAGCGCCCGTTCGGCCAGCGGGCGCGTTCGGTCAGTCCAATCGACCTACTGCAGGAAATCCCGCTGGCTCGACTGATCGACGAATGTTGACATGATCTCCTGTCGGAAGCGTTCATCGGAAAAGCGCTGGGCGTTCTGCCAGCACGTCTCGGGCAGGATTAGGTGCGCCTTGTCCTCGAACGCCTCGACGGCCTCGCAGATCGACGACACCGTTTGACGTTCGAACAGAAGACCGGTCGGCGTGGCAGCCTTGCCGAGTGGCCGCACGATGTCGCGTGCGCCCCCCCTCGAAAAGGCGATGAGCGGCGTGCCACATGCCTGGGCCTCCGCCAGCGCAATCCCGAAATCCTCGCAGCCGCCGAAGACAAGCGCCTTGGCCCTGGCCACCGCGTCCACATACTCCGTTCGAGGCAGGAAGCCGCTGAAGGTTATGTTGGGTCCGGCAAGTTCCCTCAGCGCCTTGGACTGCTGTCCGTCGCCGACGACAAGCAGGCGGCGGTTGGGCATCTCCTTGAAGGCGCGGATGACGAGATCGGTACGCTTGTAGGGGGCGAGGAACGAGGCGGTGATGTAGTAGTCGTCCTTTTCCCGGGAGAACTGCAGCTCGTCCATGTGCACCGGCGGAAAGACGACCTGCGCGTCCCGTCCGTAGATGCGTCTGATCCGCGCTCGCACATAGTTCGAATTGGCCATCATCAGGTCGGGCCCATGGGCGGTCCGCGTATCCCAGGTCCTCAGGTTGTGGAGGAAATACCGGAACGACAGTCCTTTCGGGCCGAACCCCAGGCGGCCCTGGTCGAGGTAGGAGAACTGCTCGTCCCACGCATAGCGCACGGGGCTGTGCACGTAGCACAGGTGCAACTGGTCCGGCCTCGTCAGCACGCCGCGCGAGAATGCCGCCGATGACGAGATTACCGCGTCATAGGAGGTGACGTCGAACTGCTCGATCAGGAACGGGCAGGCGAAAAACAGGTTGCGGTAGTACCGCTGCACGAAGGGAAGCCTGTTGGCCATCGACGTGTGGAACGTAACGCCGTCGAAATAGCGCTGTTTGATGTCATCGGGCAGGAAGTCGAACAGCGTGAAGACATCGGCTCCCTTGAAAACGCGGCACAACTCCGCCAGCACACGCTCGCCGCCCCTGAAGGACGGGCACCAGTCGTGGACGATCGCGATCCGTTTGCCACTCAGTTCCGCGGTGAACCGGGCATCATCGGAATGATCCACGGCCGGCGCCACGAGCCGCGGGGCTGCTGACACCTGGGACGACTGGGATGCTGCCATGCTGGGCCCCCTTGCCCGATGGAAGTCCGGCGACGCTAGGTGTCGAGAGCTGAAGGAGAGACAAGTCTCGAAGCGCCATGTGCGATGCCAGAAGTTGGAACTCACATGCGATCACCCCACACCAGAAGGCGTGACAGCACAATTCAACCCTTCGGCCGGGTTGGCGTTGGTTTCGGTGGCGTCTTGCCATGATCAATGGCCGAAAGGTGTAGGCAGCGGCCAATCGAATGGCGGCGCCTCGCCAAAGGCTGATCGTTTTCATTAGCCGGCCCTGCGACCCAGTCGGAATAAGTTCGTGAGGGGCTGTTCGTGGCCCGGAGCTGTTTGGCCGGAAACTGGTCGGTCCAGGAAAATCGTGCAGGAGTCAGGGAAACAGATCGTCCAATGAATGAGAGACCGAAGCCGGAAAAGCCGTCTGCATCGCGCGCGCAAACTGGATTGAAGCCAGCCACGCTCGTCGTGATTATCGCGTCCCTGGGCCGCCCGGCGGTTCTCGCCGAAACCGTCGGGCATCTCGAACGGCAAACGAGAAAACCGGACCTCGTGATCTTGTCTCTTGTCGAGGAGGACGATGCGCCGCGCGGGTCCTGCTTCAGCTTCGAGATGCGCACGGTCTTCGGCCCCAAGGGGCTGGCGCGCCAACGCAACACCGGCATGGATGCTGCCCTGCCGGGCGCCGACATCATCACTTTTTTCGACGATGATTTCGTGCCCGCGGACAACTATCTGGCGCGCGTCGAGGAGGCCTTCGCGCTCCATCCCGATTACGCAGCCATCCATGGCAATGTGGTCGCCGACGGCATCGGAGGAACGGGTCTGTCTTTCGACGACGCGTGCCGGGAACTGGAGGCGGCCAGGGGCCTGTCGGAAAGTGAAGCGCCAACCATCAGGCGCGACGCCACCACCTATGGCTGCAATATGTCGTTTCGAATGAACAAGTCCACGGACTGGATGAGGTTCGATGAGCGGCTCGAACTCTACGCCTGGCAGGAAGACCGTGATTTCTCGTTCCGGGTCGGCCAGACCGGGTCGGTCATGTGGATGTCGAACATCGTCGGGGTACACCTGGGCACGAAAGGTGGGCGGGTCAACGGCCTGCGCATGGGGTATTCGCAGATTGTCAATCCGGTCTACCTCATGCGCAAGGGCACAATGCCCGTGGCGGACGCCGTCCGGCTGATGTCGCGGAATATCCTGGCAAACGTCGCGAAGAGCTTCCACCCCGAACCGTGGGTGGACCGCAAGGGCCGCCTGAAGGGAAACATCATCGGCTTTTCCCACGTTGTCCTGGGGCGGATCGAGCCGGAGAGGGTCCTTGAGCTGTCGTCGGCCACGGCGAGCGCAGACCCCACATCGTTCGATGACCAGAAGATGAAGGAAGTCGGCAGATGAACCGCACCAAATGGCGCATCCTGTTCCATGCACTTTTCGTCCTGGCCCTGACGTCCGGCCTATCCGTTGCGCAGGCCAGCGAGCCGCCATCCGCAGGCTCGGATGGGCAATCGGACTATCGCCTCGACTCGCAGGACAAGGTGCGCCTCAAGATCTTCGAATGGCGCGCGGCGATAGACCAGGTCTATGAGTGGAAGGCGTTGAATGCCGAGTATGTCATCGGCGCCGATGGCAGGATTTCCGTACCCCTGCTGGGTGAAATCGAGGCCAGGGGGAGGACAACCGCTGAGCTTGGCCAACAGGTGGGCGACCGCATGAAGGAGCGCATCGGCCTGGTCGTCGTCCCCCGGGTCTCGGTCGAAGTCGTCACCTATCGCCCGTTCTATGTGACCGGTACCGTCCACAAGCCCGGCGAATTTCCATTCCGGCCGGGGCTCAATGTCGTCCAGGCGGTCGCGATTGCGGGGGGAATTGGCCGTGTTCTCGATCGCGAGCGCAATCTTGCCCGCGAGTTGATCAACGCCCAGGGCGAGGTAGACGTCCTGTCCGTCGAGCGCCGCAGCCTGCTGGCGCGCCGCGCGCGGCTGGAAGCCGAGATTCACGGCCAACCCAGCATCAACTATCCGGCCGAGATCGAAAACAAGGATCCTGCCTCGCGCACGGTCATGGATCGCGAGAACCGTCTGTTCCAGCTCGAGCAGAGCGGTTTCGACGAGCGGGTCAAGGTGTTGACCCAACGCCTGGAGCACCTCCATGCCCAGGTCAAGACGCTCAAGGCGCAGATCGACAATCACGCCGCGCAGACCGAGATCGTCAAGGCCGAGTTGACCAAGGTGGAGAAGCTGCTCGAGAACAAGCTCACCGTGCAGCCGAGACGCCTCGAAGCGCAGCGGAACCTGTATGAAATGACCAGGGTCGGCCTGACCCTCGAGTCGGAACTCAGGAGCGTCTACCAGAACATTTCCGTCACGGAATCCGAGATCGAGCGCGTGCGCTGGGAAAAACGTTCGCAGGCCATGAAGGACCTGCGCACGACCGATCTCAGGCTGGCGGAACTGGAGCGTCGCATCGTCACGTCCCACCGGCTCTATCTCGAGTCTGTGCAATACGGCTCGTCCTCGATCGGCAGCAGGCTCAGCGAAATGATCGTCGACTACACCATCCTGCGTGTCGGCCCGAACGGAATGCAGCACATCAGGGCATCGGAAACGACACTGGTTCGCCCCGGCGATACGATCCGGGTGAAGATCGAGACGACCGGGCAGGAAGCAGCGGCCGCGGGCGCGTTCCCTTCGGTCGGCTTCATGGCGCATAGGCATTCCTCCCATCTCACGCCGCCGCCATCGCGTTCATCCGCAAGGATCGAGCAGCAGGACGCCACGGAGCGCGTGCGCCCTCGGCAGGATGCGCGCGCCATCCGCAGCACGACCCGGTGAAGCGGTGAACTCTGGAAACGCAAGGCTTGCATGACTGGTCTGGTGCGGCGCTGATGCTTGCAGGATCAGACGACGCCTGCGATGGAGTTGGGCGGCAAGAGCGACGAACGAGCCGGTTGTGTCCTGCTGTTCGGATGTCTGGCCGCCCGCTTGCCGAAAAGGGGGCAGTTCAATGCCGTCGTCTCAGGGGAAGTGATCTCGCGAAGTTGTGCCTGAGGATGGCTTGTCCCAGCCCGATGAGCATGCCGACAAGCAAAGCAAAGGCGATGATGAGCGTCTTCTTCGGTGCGCTCGGGCGTAGCGGCGCCGTTGCAGGCGTGATGATTCGAATGTTCGTCATCGGCAGGGATTGCCGTTGCAGGGACTCGGTATAGGCCTGCAGGGAGCTTTCGTAAATGCGTCTGTAGGTCTGGGCCGTCGCCTCGAGTTCTTCCAGGGTCTCGACGGCTGGCGCGGAAGCTGCGGCGTCGGGAGCGGCTTCATCGGCCGCGCCACTAATTGCGGGGGAGACGCGGGCCGGATCGACGTCTCGCGCTCCTGCCCTCGAAATCCGGTAGTCCCGTTTGGCCCGGAACCGTTGAACCTTGACAGCCGCGGTGTTCATCTGCCGTCGGATATTCTCGATCCGCTCCTCGAGCCATCGGCTGCCCTGGCGTACTGCGTCGGAGCGGGCATCGATCTGGTCATCGACGAATGCGCGGGCCATCGTATTCGCGACCAGCGCCGCCTTCTGCGGATCTCTCGCGCTGTAGCTGATGTCGATGGCGTAGGAGGTGCCGCTGCGCCGCACATCCAGGTTGTTGTCCAGGATGTGGATCGCGAGGCGCGAGTTGATGAAATCAGTCTGCTTGCCGTCGCTGTTGCCGGTCTGCTTGAGGAAATCCGGATCCGCCATCAGGTTCAGCTTGTGGATCACGGCCATCGAGATGTTCTCTGACCGCAGCACGGCGATTTGGCTCTGGACGTAGGCACTGTCGAGCGTTTTCAGGGCGTCGTCCCTGGGGGCAGCCAGCGGCTCGGGCGAACGCGGGTCGAGAAGCAGTTGCACGCGCGCCGTGTAGGTGGGTGGCGTCCTGATGATGTAGAGCGCCGCGATGCCAATCGGGATCAGGACGCATAGCGCAATCGAGCGGGCATACCCCTTCAGGAACCGGATGATATCCGACGGGTTGAAATGATCGCGGTGCTCTCCGCCCGGAGAAGGGGAGATTATCGTATGCTGACCATCGTGAGCCATTGGGTTGCCCTATCGTGCGTGAATTCGTCGTCAACAGCGTGTGCCGCATTCAAGACGCCGCCATCGGCGTTCCCCTCGCTCCATACGGCCCAACATCACCCCTGCGAACGTGCAGCCGAAGCCGGGCTGTGAAGCCGCCAGCAGCCGGTCTTGACGATGATCGGGGCGCTCCCGGCAGCAATTCGTTCGCAGCGCCGGACCAGTCGCGGCACGTTCAGATGGTGGCGCAATTCAAGACCAATCGAGGCGTGGGTGTCGTGCCCGTCCTTGCCGGTATCGTTGGGTCGCACCGTTGGTGGCGTGTGCAGGACGTCGAGCAGGCATTCGGCGACCGGGCGCGGCAGCCAGGCGTTGCGCGCACGCGCGACATGACCGGTCCACGCTGCCGTCAGGAAAAGCTCGTGCGCCCAGTCGAAGTCCGGGTAGAGATAGCCCGCGTTGATGCCGCTCTGCATCGAAAGTCTCACGGCCTCCCCGAGCGTGGCGCGTCGCGCCTGCAGGGGCTTTTCTGCATCACGGCACCCCGCAGCAAGCACGTCGAGTGCCGCGATATCGTCAGCCCAATCATGTCGCGGGGCCTCGCATGGCGACAGGCCAAGGGCGCGCAGCGCGCCGGCGCCGACCATCACGGTTTCGTCCGCCGGAATGTGCCCGGCGTAGGGGAGAAGGGGTGGTTCCGAGAGGCAACGAGCAACGGTGAAGCCGGTGCGTCGGGAGATTCGGTGTGAGGCAGCCCACAGGCGTGCAGTCAATGCCCGTCGCATGGCGTTTGCGGCGCTGCTGCCGTCTGCACGCGCCAGGGTGGGCATGAAGAACGCGAGCTCGTCCGGTGAGACGTCCTCCCAGGAGCGGACCATCCAGAGCAGAGTGAGATCATCTGGAAGCCCATCGCCCCAGACCGTAAGGCCTGCGCGTCGGGGCGCACGAAGGCGCAGGCGTTGCTTGGGCAGCGAACGACCGGTTTGCCAGGGCATTACCATGTCGCCACCTTCGAACCATCGGCCGCTTGTTTGTTCTGCAAGGCAACAATGCCGCTGTTTGCTGTACTCCATGCCTGGGCCAGAACGTCGGCGTAAAGCGCCAGCAGCGTCTCGCCCCAGTCGTCAGGCGACGTGATCATCGCCCGCGCCCGTTGGAACGCGGATATGCTCATTCGCGATGCGCCCGTATCGTCAGCCTGCAGCGCGAGCAGCGCATCCGAAAGGTCGCCGAGGTGTCCAGCCCGGCACACCAGCCCCATATCGTTCGCGCGCACCTCATCGGCTATCAGCGCGGAATCGGAGATGATGACCGGCAATCCACTTGCCGCAGCCTCCAGAACCACCAGCCCGAACGTTTCCCGCACCAGGGAGGGCACCACGATGGCCCGTGCACGGCTCGCATGGTGTGCAATATCCTCCGCCGGCAGTCGTCCCGGAAAGCGGATCTGGGGATACGCCGCCTGCAGTTCGCCCAGCAGGGGGCCGTCCCCGATGGCAGTCAGGGTCACGCCCGTGCGGAGAACGGCGTCCGCCAGCAGGTGGATGCCCTTGTCACGCTCGAGGCGCCCCACATAGAGAAAGCCGCTGTTTTGCTCCGCAGGGAGGCGCGCGCCGAGCCACGGCGTGACAGGATTGAGGATCGTGCGAACGGACGTGCGGGGTATGCCGCCCTTGTCCAGGAATGCCGTCATGCCATCATGGACGACAGCCAGCGTCGCGGATCCGGATTCGACCGGAAGCTGGCTTCGGCGAACCAGGTGACGAACCGTCCGCCACGCCTTGTGCGTCGCGCTCCTCTTGTCGCAGGAGGTTGCCAGGCAGCTCGCACTCAATGGAGTCCGGTCGCACACCCTGCCGGACTTGAAGTCGAAAAATCCGCCGTTGGGACAAACCAGAAAGAAGTCGTGCAACGACAGGACGAGGCGGCTCGAGACCGGCCTCAGCGCGCCGAAAATGGAAGGTGAAAGCACCTTGTGCCAATTGTGCATGTGGTAGATCGTGCCGGGCGTGTCATGGGCTGCAATCCAGGCTGCCAGCCGGCGCCGCGTGCCGCTGTCGTAGAGCCCCCGCAGGGCCGCCGCCGGCCGTGGCCCATCGAGAAGATGCTGGCCGCCAAGCCTGACAATATTGACTCCGCAGCTCGCAAGATCCTCGCCGGGCGCGAGATCGCCCGTCGCAAACACCACCTCGGTGCCAAGCTGGCGCAACACTTGTGCTGAGAGCAGTGCGATGGCCGCAGCGCCACCGCTTCGCACACAGTCATCGTTGATGACGATAACTTTCTCGAGTTTCGGTTGCGTGCTGTTCACCCTGTATCCTTCCTGTGCGGGCTTGCCGTCAGGGCGGAGCACGGGGCTCCGCCGCGCGCTACTCCGGCAACCGGTCCAACGTTGCAGGCACTCAGTCGGGCGCCTCATGCAAATCATGCCCACTACTAGACCATGCGCGGCCGGGCGGCGGTACATGGACAAACGTTTGACGTGTCGCTGTCGAATGCCCGCGCATACGTCTTTGGGCGTACCTGCCGACAGTCGGGCGCGCCATTTCGAACAAGTGAAGTCTGCATTGAGTTTGATCGGCCAGAAGATTGTAGCCATTGAAGCATTGCAGCCAGTCAGACGATGCCCTGGCCCATGTCTCCGGCAATTGCGCATGATCGGCCTGCCGACCATACTTATGGTCTCACGTCGCACCAGGACAGTGATCCAGGGCGAAGAGATCCGGGACACGAATTATGCTCGACGGGTGGTTGTTCTCTCTTGATATTGATGACCGCGAACTCGCCCGCCGGCAGGCTTTGTGCAATCAAATTGAACACGCCCGTGCAAGGGCATTCCGGTTCGAAAAACACCGGCGCCGGTACCTGGCTTGCCACGGTCGGGTTCGGGAAATCCTGGCAGGCTACGTGGGCAGGGCGCCGTCGGCACTGGTCTTCGCCGAAAGAGGTAACGGAAAGCCGACACTCGAAGGGTTGCCAGTCCCGCTATATTTCAATCTGTCCCACAGCGGCGACATTGCTGTGGTCGCGGTATCTGATGTTGGCGAGGTCGGCGTTGACGTCGAGATCCCGCGTCAGGTCGAACGAGCGGTTGCCGAACAGTATTTCTCCGCACGAGAATTGAGTGAACTGGGCAGGTTCCCCCCTGCAGATTGGCTGGACGGATTCTACCGGTGCTGGACCCGGAAAGAAGCCTTTATCAAGGCCACAGGCGAAGGGCTGGCAAGATCGTTGGCGGGATTTTCCGTCAGCCTGGCCGATAGTGGTGGGCCGCTCCCCATCACGCTTCTGGACGATGACGGCGTCGGTGAAACGGTATCCGGTTTGTGCCTTTTGCCGTTCAGTGCATCGGGCGGCGGCATGGGAGCGGTGTGCGCAAGGAATTGCCCGGCGCAGCACAAGGTGCGCTGGCGCGAACAATCCTGACAGGCATTGCAGATCTCTCCGGACAGGTCTCCGGGAAACCAGCACCCCGCCGCTTGAATGCGTGGCTTGAGCGCAGGCAATCGTCCGGATTGTTGGCAAAAGCGTTTCCTATGCAGACGATCGGTGGCGGCGCCAGATGGGTCCGCGTTCCTGGTGCATATCGACGGCAAAATAGCCATTGGCGAAACTGATGTGGTGAATGCCGATCATGCCATTCCTGAAATCAGGCCTGATCCGCCGAAGCACGCGTTCCTGATAGTCGGAGCTCGTGATCCTATCGATCTCGCAGATGTTGATCCCATAGCCATAGGTGTCGTAGGCATGGCTCTGCGTCGGCCGGTAGAGGTGTCCATTGGCCGCAACGATGGGCCCCGCATTGCGGGCCTGCCGGCTCCCCAGCACCACCGGGTTGCGGGGGTGTGGCGAGAACGATTTGAGATCCGGCCCGCTCGTCCGGAAAAGGTGCAGCGCGCTTCTGTGATCCTGGAAGGCATGATGGTCGGACAGGTTCGTGAACAGCCACCAGGTGCCATCGAGTTCGACGAGGTTGGACTCTGCCAGGTGCTCCCCTTCGAATGCCGTGGCATGCAGTTCCCAGTGGTGCGGGAAGTTGACCGCGCGCCAGATTTCCAGTCGGTTGGCCTGTTGTGTTTCCGGCATCAGGTAGATTTCGCCGTCGTGCGCGAAGATGTGCGGGTAGGAAAGATGATAGGGGCAGCGCAACACCTCCCCGAGCGGACGCATCTTGCCATGTTCGATGACGCCGGCGGAGATGGTCGCTGAGTGGCCGCCTGCGGTGAAAGACTCATAGAAGACAAACAGCCGGTCCTGATGCGTGAAAAGAAATGGATCGGCCATGTTGAAGCCGGTGCGCGCGAGGTCGTTGGCTGCTGCAACATCCAGATTGTCGGGAGAACCACTGCCGACGGCCAGGTGCCAATAGGCCATGTCCTGCCCCATTTTC
>JBKDZY010000272.1:0-2819 GCA_047971765.1 Hyphomicrobiaceae bacterium
CCGGCCGATGGAGCCATTCCGTGTCGTACCAGGGCGTCTGGTGTGCCGCCGACTCGAGGCCGATCAGCGCGCGGAATTTCTCCGGGTGCTCGGCCGCGAGATTGAGGACAATCCTGCCACCGATGGAACATCCCATGACGACCGGCTTATCCAGTTCCATGGCTTGGCACACGTCGATGATCATCTGCGTGTACGACTTGGTTGTCAGTTGGTATTCCTCGCGCTCGAAGCCTTCCGGCGGCAGGGATTTTCCATGCCATGGCATGTCGAACGCGATGACGCGGAAGTGGCTGGTGATGGCTTCGTCGTTAAGGATGTGGCGGTACTGGCGGCCATCCGCGCCTGCGGTGAGCAGGCAGACGAGCGGAATGCCCTGGCCGGCTTCCTCGATATAGAGTCGGTGCGGGCGGCGCGATATCTGAAGGTGCAGGTAGCGGCCGACGATGGGCTCGTAGCGTGGCTTCATTATCTTGTTCCCCCGACAGGCTGGGATCGGGGCAAAGCCAGCAGATCCTTGATGTATTGCAGATTGCCCATGAACGGCATGAGATTTCCCTCGACGCGGGCGCGCTGGACCTTGGTGAGGGCCAGGATGTCGTGCCAGCCCGCGCTGGGGACCGGTTCGAGGAACTTTGACCACACGTCTGCGCTGGCCCTGACGGCGAATGCCGTCGATTTCAGGAGAAACGGCCCGCGGCGGACAGAGGCGACCTTGCCATTCTCGACCGATACGAGGAGCGGCGTTGCGTCGACGCCAATTTCGAAGTCACAGGTCAGGAAGCGGCCGCGCCGGGTCAGGTCGGCATCCGTCCCCGATAGTTCGGGGAGTTTCATGAAACGGGCTATCACCTGCTCGGCCGCCTTGTCGTCATCTCGTTCGTGCGAACTCATTCAACGTTCCTATTGCTTGTTCCTGTTTCTGCGGATCTGGTGTGGTGTCAGGCAGTGGCGATGCTGGTCACCAGGAGAACGGTTCCCAGGATGCCGATCGCGGCGCCGGAAATCCGTACGATGTTCGGTGACAGTGCGTTGGCCGATGCCAGGCGCTGGGTGAGTGCCATGACAGCCATGGCGACGGCTGCGGTGATCAAAGCCAGGCCGAGGAGATAGGCGCCCAGGACTTCACGCTCGGCACCGACGATGGACTCGCCAAACGCATAGCCGTGCACGAGGCCGGCGACGCAGGCCAGCGCGATCCACGGACCGCTCACACGGGTGCGGGACAGCATCAGCATGGTGGCTGCCACGATGAGCGAAACAGCGACCAGTGCTTCGACATAGGGAATATTGAATTGGCCGAGATGGACGAGGACGCCTGCTGTCGATGCCACGATGAACGTTGCGATCAGCGCCAGGCCTGCGGGCAGGAATGCGACCGCGATACCAATTGCGAGGATGAATGCGAAGTGGTCCGGGCCGATGACGGGGTGTCCAAGGCCAGACATCAGGCCCTGCATGAAGGTCGAGGGGAGTACGCCGCCCATCATGTGGTGGGCGTAGGCCGGGCTGGTCACGATGGCGAGTGCCAGGAGGGCAAGTCCGGTTCGGGATGCTGCGTTGGTCTTCATGCGTGGTCTCCTCGCTATATGCGTCTGACGGGTCTCGAGAATGTTTGCTGCGCTGCCGGAGTGCGCCAGGCCCAGATCATGCAGAGGTGCAGAAATGGCGGAGCATTTCCGGACGTCGGTCTGGAGACTGGACCACGTCTCCGGTGGAGGCAAGTTTGCTTCCACCCAGGTCGATGAGGCTCTATGCCGCTGCGGACGATTGCGGCGCCTTGGGCAGGGCCGTGCCGATCATGGCATCACGGGTAATGAGTTCCGCGAGCTGGTCCGGTGTCCAGCCCTCGGTTCCCTCCGGGCGACGCGGCAGGATGAGGTAGCGGATTTCCGCCGTCGAATCGTGCACGCGCACTTCCATGGTCTTGGGAAGTGTCACGCCGAAGTCCTGAAGAACGCCGCGTGGATCGACAACGACCCGGCTGCGGTAGGCGAGGCTCTTGTACCAGGCCGGTGGGATGCCGAGCAGCATTTTCGGGTAGCACGAGCACAGCGTGCAAACGACAACGTTATGAACGGTATCCGTGTTCTCGATGGTCCGGAACTCAGCGAGCGTGCCGATGTCGATATCCATTTCGAGCAGGGCCTTGCCGGTATCGTCGAGCAGGCGCTGCTTGAAGGCTGGATCGGTCCAGGCCCTGGCGACGACCTTTGCACCGAGCGATGGCGTGCGGCTGTCGGTCAGGTCGATCTGCTGGGCGATCTCCTCGTTGGTCAGGACGCCCTTCTCGACAAGCAGCGTGCGCACGGCTTCCTCGAGCACTTCGTAGGGGGTCATCGGGCTGGCGTCGTGATCCTTCTGGGGCGGGTGCACATGCGGCTTGCCGTCATGCTGGTGTTCGTGGTCATGGCCCTCGCCATGATCGTGATCCTGGTGTGTCACGATATTCACTCCGCTTGATTGGTCGTTTCGAGCCAGCCTTCCGAGATGTCGGCCTCGAGGTGATCATCGGCGTCTCCGGCATAGCGTGGCCAAAGGTCGGTCTGGCGGAAGCGCACCTTGTAGACATATTCAAGTGGCAGGCCCGGCTTGTGATAGGCGAGGCGCACGGGATCGGGGTGGGCGCCCTGGATGCCGACGACAACGCCGGACCGGCCGCGCAGATAATGGGGGGTCCGGCAGTGACCGGTGACCGGGTGATTGGCGATCCGAATTTCGGTGCCGACGGGGAACCTTGGTTTCAAAGGCGAGGAATAGGCCATTGGCGATTACCCCTGCGTGGTCCAGGTGATCTTCTCGTCCGAGACGAGCCTGCCGTT
>JBKDZY010000273.1:0-8721 GCA_047971765.1 Hyphomicrobiaceae bacterium
TGCCGCGACCACCGATCGCAACCTCGGCGGCTTCCTGACCGGTGTCGATGCCGCCCTGGGCGGCGGATGGCGCGCGGGCGTGACCGTCTGGTATGTCCAGACCAACCTCAGCGTCGATGCGCGCCGCAGCAATGCCGACGTCGACAGCTACGTTCTGGGTGCCTACGCTGGCGGCAAGCTCGGTCATGGCTTTGCACTCCGCTCTGGCGCCACCTGGGCCTGGAGCGACATCGAGACCTCACGCGCCGTCGCCTTCCCCGGCTTCTTCGAGCGCGAGAAGGCCGACTACGACGGCAATAACGGGCAGGTGTTTGCCGAGATCGCCTACCCGATCCTCTCACATGGCGCACTGCTCGAACCCTTCGCCGGACTGGCCTATGTCCACGCCAGCACGGACAGCTTCACCGAAGATGGCGCCCTCGCCGGCCTCTCTAGCCGGGGCATGAACATGGATCTTGGCTATGGCACCATCGGCGCCCGTTTGGGCGCCACCTGGACCTGGAGCCAGACACTGTTCAAGCCTCACGCCTCCATCGCCTGGCAGTATGCGTTCGGCGATACGACGCCCGAACACGCCCTGGCCTTCGCCTCCACCGGAATTGGCATGAACATCCAGGGCGTTCCCATCGCCGACAACAGCGCCCTGGTTGAAGTCGGAGCCGACCTTGTCGTCGGGCGCGACGCCACGCTCGGCATCTCCTACGTCGGGCAGTACTCCGCGGACTTCAACGACAATGGCATCCGCGGCCGCTTCAACTGGAAGTTCTGATCAAGCAATGCCTGGTCTGGCGACATGATCTCGCCAGACCAGGCCAAATCAAAAGACTGTTCCAGAAGCGTATCCCGACCACCTGAGCCCTGGGCACCGCAAGCATCCCGCTTCTGTGCCCAGGGCTTTTTGGCGACATGAGCCCGACCGATATGGCCTTTCCGGAATTGGTCCGCAGGATTGGCCGCCACCAATCCACACCGTCTGTTTGGCACGCCCATCTCGACGTGCCATGCTGCAGGGCAACACCCATGCAGGTATGAAATCGGCCTCAGATGACCTTTCCACTCTCCCTCCTCGATCAATCACCCATTATTGGCCAGGCCACCCCCGCCGAAGCCATTCAGCGCACCATCGAGCTGGCCCGCCTCGCGGACCGCCTGGGCTTTCACCGCTACTGGTGCGCAGAGCACCACAGCCTGACGGGATTGGCCGATGCCTCCCCCGAGATCCTGCTGGCCCGCCTTGGTGCGGAAACGAAACATATCCGGCTCGGCACCGGGGGCATCATGCTGCCCTACTACGCCCCCTTCAAGATTGCCGAACAGTTCAAGATGCTGGAAGCCCTCTATCCGGGCCGCATCGACCTTGGTCTTGGCCGGGCGCCCGGCGGCCACCCGCGCACCGCCCGCGTGCTGTTCGATGGACGCCCCGTCGACACCGACGAGGGCTTCGCCAACCAACTCGCGGAACTGTCGGCAATGTTTCGCGACATTGTCCCGACGGGCCATCCGCTGGAAAACCAGATCGTAAGTCCGGCGGTCCCGACCAGCCCTGAAATGTGGGTCCTGGGCTCAAGCACCGGCGGCGCATCGTTCGCGGCCAGCCTCGGCATGCGCTTTGCGTTTGCCCATTTCATCAATGCCTACAGCGGCGCCGAAGTGGCCAAGGCCTACCGACAGCATTTCCGGGCCTGGCACGAGGAAACGCCAAGGGTCGCACTGGCCATGCTGTGCCTGTGCGCCGAGGATGAAGCCGAACAGAAGGCCATCGAGAAGGCCGTCCTGATGCGATGGGCACTCACCGCACTCGGCGAGAACCGGCCGGTTCCCACCATCGAGGACGCGCGAGACTTCGAGTTCGGCGCCAGGGAGTTGCAGATAGCCAACCACGACCGCCCTCGCTTGACTCTCGGAAAAGCAGCTGATGTCGCCGCAAAAATCCGACAGACCGCCGAGGCATTCGAAGCTGATGAAGTCATCCTTGTCTCCATCGCACCAAGCTACGAGCTGCGCATCAAGACCTTGGAGGCCCTGGCGAAAGAATTCGATCTCAAGCCGCGCGACGTGTGAGTGTCAACGCCGCCGCGGATGACTGACGAACAGCTTGCGCCCGTGTTGCCGTCACCCGGTCAAAATGCAGGCGCATGGCAGCACTGGTCTGCCGCTGTTGTCCACGGCGCATACACTTGCTTCGTGACACTGCCGCGTGTACCTCCGAAGGTAATCCACCAGTCAGTCGGCTCCGATGCTCGATCGAACAGTCAATTATATCATTGTCCACGCGACCATCGTCATACCTGCGCTTATCGTGCTGGCATTGATGGTATCGGTCACGGCACGCAAGAGCCTGCGGGCTGCCACCCGCGTCCTCGCACGGATATTGCTGATCGTTGCCGTCGTGGCGTTGGTCTACGATGGCACCAGGACCATGGCAGGCGGATCGACGCTCGTCATAACGTCGCTTGAACAGCACTGGGTAAACCTGGCGCCAAAATCGTACACGGCCACGAAGACGGCAATATCGACGAGGATAAGCCCCGTTGTATGGACCATGTTTGTGGAACGGTTGATCCGGCTCCCGGCATGGCTGCTGATCGGCAGCCTTGGGCTGTTGTTATCCTGGGTGAGCCGCCGGCGTCGTGAAATCAGCGTCTTCATAAACACCTGAAGTTGATAACGGAAATCAGCCGGGCGGCAGGACTGCATCGTCTGGAAGCGGACGATCGTTGAAACCATTTGAGGCGAGATCAGCCTCCCACAAGGCCATCTTTGGTCTATAGTGGCATCAAAACATCAGACCCGGTCATGATACGGGTCGTCCCGGTGCAGGGCGAGAGCACAGGTTCTGCAACACGATTGGAACCGGCATGGCCCAGCCCTGCTCGGCGCGAGGCGACTGGCTCGCATGAGGAGGAAAAATGATCTTCTTTCGCAAGAAACTCGAATTGCCCACGGCCGAAACAGCTCTGCCGGGCCGCGATACCCCCATTCCGACCGCAACGACCCATTATCTCAACGGCAACGCCTTGCAGCCTCCCTATCCGGAGGAGCTGGAACAGGCCCTGTTCGGACTGGGCTGCTTCTGGGGGGCAGAACGGAAATTCTGGGAACTCGGCGACGGCATCTGGACTACGGCGGTCGGCTACGCGGCCGGCATCACACCTAATCCCACCTACGAGGAAGTGTGCTCCGGCCTGACCGGGCACAACGAGGTTGTGCACGTCGTGTTCGACCCGAAGACCATCAGCTACGAAAAGCTGCTGAAAACCTTCTGGGAATCGCATGACCCGACCCAGGGCATGCGGCAGGGCAACGACATCGGCACGCAATATCGTTCGGGGATCTATGTCTATTCGCCTGCCCAGCGCCAGGCGGCGGAAGCGGCGAAGGCAAGCTACGGGCGCGCCCTCAGGGAAAAGGGCTGGGGAGCAATCACCACGGAAATTCTCGACGCCCCGGCGTTCTACTTTGCCGAGGATTACCATCAACAGTATCTGGCCAAGGTCCCACACGGCTACTGCGGCCTCGGCGGCACCGGTGTCGCCTGCCAGATCGGGACAGGAGTGCCGCAAGGCGCCTGATCGGAACGCCGCTCAAAGAACATCAGGCCCCACCGGCATCCGCTTTGGCAGAATGGGGCGTGACGGCGTGCGTCTGCGATTGCGATCCCTCGGCGAGCGGCCTATAGCACTGGCAAACCAAGCGAACGGCCACCGGGCGTACAGCGACGGAACACGGCCGAGATCTGACGCGCGTTCCGGGACTTCAACAGAAGACGGACCGCAACGTGACAATGACACGGGCCCTGGCTCGCGAAGCCCCCGGTCTGCAGGAACCCCGGTCTGCCGCAGGAACCATGTCATGTTCCGGCAGGACGCCGCACGCACCAGACGCCACAGGAGATGTCATGACCAGTCCGCGCATCCATTTGCACAAGGGCGACCTGCCAGCCAGCGTGACCTTCACAGGCTCGGTGGCCATCGACACCGAGACCCTTGGCCTGCGTCCGCATCGCGACCGCCTGTGTCTGGTGCAACTGTCAGGCGGCAATAACGAGGCCCATCTCGTCCAGCTCGACGGCAAGGATTGGTCCGCCCCCCGGCTCAGGGCCCTTCTCGCCGACCCGAATGTCCTCAAGATCTTTCATTATGGCCGCTTCGATATTGCAGTTTTGCAACACTGGCTGGGTGTGGCCACGACGCCGGTCTGGTGCACCAAGATCGCCTCCAAGCTGACCCGGACCTACACCGACCGTCATGGCTTGAAGGATCTGTGCGCCGAACTGCTGGGGGTCGAACTCTCCAAGCAGCAGCAGTCGTCGGACTGGGCAAAAGCCGATCTCAGCCAGCAGCAACTGGCCTACGCCGCTTCGGACGTACTCTATCTCCACGCCCTGAAAAACCAACTGGAAACGATGCTGGCCCGCGAGCATCGAACCGCGCTCGCCGACGCAGCCTTCCGTTTCCTTCCCGTGCGCGCCGATCTCGATCTGGCTGGCTTCGAGGACATGGACATCTTCTCGCACTGATAAGTTGTTTGATCCCGTCGCTTCGCCTTGAGTGCGTCCCAATATACCCCTATCTCCATTCGTATGCGCCGCAGCCTGTTGCGCAAGACCGGCGCGTGTCCCGTTTCCGAAGTTCGCCGGCATATGCGGCCAGGAGCGACTGCGAACGACGGGATCACAAGGGCCACCATGGCGTTTCTGCCTGCGGCGGAAGCGTTCAGGCCGCGACTGCGGTCCAGGTAGCAAGTGCCATCCGCGCGGAACGCCTGGTCGAAGGCCGATACGGCGCGTAAGCGCAAACATGCCAAGCCGAATCCGGCGAAACCGGAATTGGCCTAGAAACAGGTTTTTGCCCGTGTGGCTCGGATCGAGAATCTCGCGACGAGGTTGCAGCCAAATGATGGCCAATTTCTCGATCACCATACAGGGCGCCGGTGATTGGACCCGCTGAACGCCCATGCGCAACGCCAGACATCACATCGAGGGTGAAAGCCACCAGCAGTCGGCGGAACCGGATCTGGTCGCGACCGAACGTCAGCGCCAACGGGCCTTCCGCGCAGCAAAGCGGCACACCTGGCTCGTCCGTTTCATGAAGCTGGCGCTGCCGGTCTGCGCCCTGGGTTCCATCGGCATCTACGGCGCCATGATGTACGCCATGTCCCACGTCAAGCCGTCGGAACTGTCGGTCAGCACCACCCGGATCGACACCAAGAACCTGACCATGGTTGATCCACGCTATGACGGTTTTGCAACGGATGGCACCGCCTACAAGGTCCACGCCAAATCCGCGGTGACAGACCTGCGGATGAACAAGCCGGTCCGCCTGAATGCCATCGACGGCCAGATCATCCAGCCCAACGGCGTCACCACCAGCCTCGACGCCAAATGGGGCACCTATGATCAGAAGAAGGACCTGCTCGAACTCTACGAACAGATCGATGTCAAGGGCAGCGATGGCCTGCGCGCCCATCTGACCCGTGCCACCGTCTGGACCAAGCAGAACAGGATCATGTCCGACCAGCCGGTGGTGGCCGAGAACATCACCGGCCTCATTCACGCCAAGGCAATGGAGCTCGACGGCAAGACCCGCAAGGCCCTGTTCAAGAACGGCGTCGAGGTCACCATGAAGCCCAATCCACAGAAGGACGGACCGGCAAAGTCGCCTCGCCCTCAGGTTGCCCTGCCCGGCATGGAGACCGCGTCATCGGAGCCGCTGATCATCAACGCGATGACGCTTGCCGTTGATGACAACACCCATATCGCCCGGTTCCGCCAGGATGTGCGCGCCCGCCAGGGCGAGGCACAGCTTGCCGCCCCCGAACTCGACGTGATCTATGAGCCGACCGGGAAGAAGGACGATGCCGCAACCAAGGGCGGGAACAAGACGCAAGCCCCTGGAGCAATCGCCCCCTCGGCATTGAAGAGGATCACGGCCCGCGGCGGGGTCGAGATGACCAATCGCGACAGCCGGGCAACCGGAGCGACGCTCGACTACGACGCCACAACCGAAGTCGCGCTCCTGGACGGCGGTATTGTCCTGACCCAGGCCCCCGACAGGCGGGTCACGGCCCATCAGGCCCGCATCGACCAGAAGAACGACCAGATCGCGCTCAATGGTGCCGTTGTGGTGACCCAGGACAAGAACGTCATTCGCTCTGGACGTCTCGACATCGACCGCAGGCAGGGTACGGCGCGCTTTGCCAGCCCGCCCGGATCCGGCTTCACGACCGGCCGCATCTACACGCACCTGCAGCAGAAGGTTGACCCCAGGCAATCCAAAGCCAAGGCCTCCAGGCCGGCCAAGGGCGCGGACAGCAACCCCGCGCTCGGTTTCATCGGAGGTGGCTTCCGGAGCGCGCCCGACCAGCCAATCGAGATCGAAGCCGACACGCTCGATATTCTCGATAGCAGCCACCGCGCCATCTACACCGGCAAGGTGGTGGCGAAGCAGGGCAATTTCACCGTCAATACCGCCGTGCTCACCGCCCACTACACCGGCAGGACCGGACTGGTCGGCGACATGGGTCAACCACCCGCCGATGGCAAAACAGCCGACGCCGCCGCCAATCTGAAAAAGATCGAGGCACGCCGCGGCGTCGTCGTGACCGGCAATGAAGGGCAGCGGGCCAGCAGCGAATGGGCGGACTTCGACGTCACCGCCAACAAGGTCGTCATGGGCGGCAACGTCGAGATCACGCAGCCCGCAAAAGGCATGGCGCCCGGCAAGCAGCAATCCTTGCGCCTGCCCGACACTATGCGTTTCGTGATCGACCTCGCCACCGGGCAATACCACACCGAGCCGGACCCGAAATCCCGGGCGGCACCATCGGGCGCGCGCGTCAGTGGCGCCTTCGCCACATCCGCAAGCCGGGCATCGAGCGCGAAGAACGGTGTCCCGTTCTGCCCCAAGGGCGCGGTGTGCCGTGCCGACCGGCCCCAACTCCTGATCTACCCCGGCGGCCAGATGCCCAACGGCGGTCCCGATCAGCACACGAACAGCAACCCGAAGAAACAACGGAAGGTGAAATCGCGCTCGGACACATCCTCATGGAGCACGACGGCTGTACCGTGACCGTGATAATGGACACCGACACCCCACCCGGGCGTCTGGCCGGCATCCGCCAACACCTTGCCATCCAAGGCTGGTGTCCTCCATGGACGGTCGATGGTCAGGATATTACGCCCCTGCAATCCACCGCCCCCTTGGAAACCCGGCAAACGCTTATATAAGACGAGAATATCGCTGCCGTGGTTCAGCCCAACGCCCATTCGATCGGGAGCCATAAATGGCGTTCACGATATTTCCAAAGGCCCGCATGAAGCGGCCGCCGGCTCAGCCGCCTGCCCCGCCGCCCATCATGGAGCTGCCCTCATCTGGCGAAGCCATGCCAAACCACGACAGCGACGTCCAGTCCGTGGCCGGCGAGAGCTGGCTGACCTGCGAAAGCGTCGAAAAGAGCTACGGCAAGCGCAAGGTGGTCAAGGGCGTGTCTGTGGACGTGGCCCGTGGCGAAATTGTCGGCCTGCTGGGGCCCAACGGCGCCGGCAAGACGACTTTTTTCTACATGATCACCGGTCTGGTTCCCGCCGATGCAGGCCGCATCACCATCGACGGCCGCAATGTGACACGCCTCCCCATGTACCGGCGCGCGCGCCTGGGTATCGGCTACCTGCCACAGGAGGCCACCCTCATCCGTGGCCTGACCGACGCACAGAACATCATGGCCATCCTCGAACTGGTGGAAGGCAGACGCAGACAGCGCCACAAACAGCTCGATAGCCTGCTCGAGGAATTCAACATCACCCATTTGCGCAAAAGCCCGTCCATGGCCCTCTCCGGAGGCGAGCGGCGCAGATGCGAGATCGCACGGGCCCTGGCTTCCAGGCCCTCCTATATGCTTCTGGACGAACCGTTCGCCGGCATCGACCCGATCAACGTCGGCGACATCCAGGAGTTGGTCAGGCATCTCAAGCAACGTGGACTAGGCGTTTTGATTACGGACCACAACGTTCGCGAAACCTTGTCACTCGTGGACATGGCCTATGTGATTGCCGCGGGTCAGGTTCTGACACAATGTAACCCTTCGGAAATCATCGCGAACGAGGAAGTCCGCCGCGTCTACCTCGGCGATATGTTCAGTTAAGACCCGTCCGGTATGACGGATGATAGGCGAACCGCCTAATTGAAGGTCTGGATAGGGAATTCGTGATGGCGTTATCGACAAAGCTAGAGCTCAGACAGAGCCAGCAGCTTGTCATGACGCCACAGCTGCAACAGGCGATACGCCTGCTCCAGTATTCCAATCTCGAACTCACTCAGTTCGTCGAGACCGAACTTGAACGCAATCCCCTGCTCGAACGAGAGGTCGAACGGTCCATACCGGGCGAGGCAACCGATCTGGTGGACGCTCGCCAGCCCGCGGCTACCGATGGGCCAGACCAGTCTCTCGATTTCTCCACGCCCGGCGATACCGCGACCCGCGAACTCGATAGCGATGCCACGGACGCCTTTCCTGAGGCGGAGCCGGGAGAATTCAATTATGCAGCAGGCACCAATCCCTGGAGTAGCACTCCTGGACGCAGTGCGCCCATGCTTGACGACACCCCCAACCTCGAGGAGTACGTCGCAGGCCGCGAAACCTTGCGCGAACACCTGGAACACCAGCTCGGACAAGTGGTCTCCGGGCCGGCCGAGGAGTTGATCGGTCGCCATCTCATCGACC
>JBKDZY010000274.1:0-1555 GCA_047971765.1 Hyphomicrobiaceae bacterium
TCTGGTTTTCAGACCGGGCGACCGTATTTCCATCCTGGCCACGATGCAGACCCGGCTGATGGTGCTTGGTGGCGAACCGATGGATGGTCCGCGCCACATCTGGTGGAACTTCGTGTCGTCGTCCAAGGATCGCATTCGCGCGGCTCGGGAGGATTGGCGGGAGCGGCGCTTCGATGTCGTGCCGGGCGATGAGAAGGACTTCATTCCGTTGCCGGATGGGTCGTGATGACGCCCGTGCCTCTCGGCCAGGTGCAGGGACCGCAAGGCCACAATGGGTGGGGGAAGCGGTCCGTGATCCGATCCACGAGATACTGGCCGGGTTGAATATCATAGACTGTACGTCCTGATTCGGGGCAGCGGGTGTGTGCGTCAGGGACTGGCGTGCAACAGTGGCGTGCGCGAAGCCATTTCGCCGGACGGAAATGGGCGTGACAACTGTCCGGGAGGTGATTTGGATTGGTAATCCTTGTTGTCGCCATGCCATTTGGACATAGTGCGGCGGCCGGCCGGGGGATTACGATGGCCGGGCATCAGCGGACCTATTCATGCACGTCGTCATCGCTGTACTGATGTTTATCGGGCGTGCTCTCGGCATGTCCGGGCGAGTGGCCGCGCAAGGCGGCGACTTCGGCACGTTCGTGACGCCATTTCCCGAGAACGACCGCTACCGGGTGCAGGTGATTGGAGACGCGATGTCGAGCGGGCTCCTGGAGGCGCTGAAGGAAGAAATGGCGCAGACGCCGCGATTCGAAATCGACGGCAAGCACTACTGGCTTTCCGGGCTGTTGAAGTCGGATATCGACCAGCAGGTGAAACAGATTGCCGAGCGGCTCAAGAAATCACCGCCGAACCTGGTTGTGATCATGCTTGGGGTGCAGGATCGGCTTTCCATGAGGATCGATGGTCGGCGAGCGAATGTGGGCAGCACCGCCTGGAAGGCCGAGTATTCGCGTCGGATCGATCTGCTGATGCGGACCTTCCGGGACAGCAAGGTTGGCGTCATCTGGGTTGGCCTGCCTGTCATGAGGCGGGAGGATGTTAACGAGGATGCGCAGATGATGAACGAGCTGTTTCGCGCCAGGACACTGGTGAACGGCGCGCGTTTCATCGACATCCACGCGAGCTTTGCAGACCAGGACGGGAGCTACGATCCCTACGGGCCGGACGTGGAAGGCAAGAGCCGGCGGCTGCGTGACCGGGATGGTGTGCACTTCAGTTGGCATGGAAGCCGCAAGCTCGCGCACTTCGTGGAGCGTGAACTGAAGCGCGTAGCCCAGATGGCGTGGGACGAGCGGACCATTCCGCTGGTTGGCAACGAAGAGGAACAGGCTCGCATCCGGCCGCCATCGACGGTCAAGTTGGCGCCGCTTGCCAAGCCGCTGGCCGGAGCGGGCGGAGCCGGCAGCAATGGGCAGCCGGCCATCATGAAACAGGCAGGCATGTCGTCGGCTGCACCTGGCGGGATCGCGGCGGAGAATACGGATGTGACGTTGAACCTGCCCGGAAACGGGGGACAACCGCAATCATTCAGGATCGAGATCCTGCGGCCGGCCAT
>JBKDZY010000275.1:0-2499 GCA_047971765.1 Hyphomicrobiaceae bacterium
GCGCTGGATGTCCGCGGCACCAGGGGACGCAAGGCCTCCGAGGAGGCAAAGGCGGCGCTGGAGGCGGTTGGTCTCGGCCACAGGCTCAAAAACTATCCGCGCAATCTTTCCGGTGGCGAGCAGCAGCGTGTGGCGATCGCCCGCGCCCTTGCTGGTTCACCTGCACTTCTTCTGGCCGACGAGCCGACGGCGGCTCTCGATTCGGAAAACGGCCAGAATGTCATGGCTCTCCTGTCGCGGCTCGCAGCCGACAGCAGTCGAGCAATTCTGGCAGTGACCCATGACAACCGCACGCTGCCCTTTGCGGACCGCATCATCAATATCGAGGATGGGCGCATTGTCAGCGAACAGCGGCAGACACCTGAACGGACACCTCATCGGACATCGCAAAGCGGCAAGTCGGCACGCAAGCGGACCAAGCAAAAGGCCTGAACCCCATGTCGAGTAACAGCTCTCCCCTGGTTCCGTTGGCGCTGGCGACCCTCATTGCCGTTGGCGTTGGCTACGGGGTCCACACCCTTGGCGACAAGGAAGCCGATAAGCCCGTGGCGGGGACCACCGACGCCGCGCAGGTTTCGCCCGAGCGCTGGGTTGCCTCGGCTGCTGGCCGGATCGAAGCCAAGGGCGGCGAGATCAAGCTCGCCGTGACGCAGCCAGGCCGTATCACGGACGTGCTTGTGAAACCCAACGCCATCGTCAAGGCAGGCGATCTGCTGGTCAAGACCGAAGACCGGGACGCCTATGCGCGCCTGCAGGGCGCCGATGCCGAAGCGGGTGTGCGCAAGCGTGAGCGGGATACGGAAACGAATGTTCCGCAGCTCGTGCTGGATCGACGCAAGGCCGAAGACCGTCTCAATGAAACGGAGCGTGCGATCGCCACGGCCCATCGCCAGCTCGACCGGTTGTTCGAGCGGCGTGCAGCCGATGAGAATGCGGTGACCGATCAGCAGATCGAAACACAGCGCACGGTTCTCAAGGACGCCGTCGCCCGCATGACGGCTGACCGCTTGGCCCTGCATAGCGCCCAGATTGCAAAGGGTGTGGCCCTTCCGACCCGGCTCGAGGCCGGGTTGACGGCCGCCCGCTCGGAGTTGACTGTTGCCGAACAGGGATTGGAGCGGACCCGGCTTCGTTCTCCCATCGATGGTACCATCCTCCAGGTCACCGCCAAGACGGGCGAGTTGGCCGCCGCCACACCCGAGCAGGTGCTGGTGACCGTTGCCGATCTCTCTGCCTTGAAGGCACGTATCGAGGTCGAGGAACGCTTCGTCTCCAAGATTGTCGTCGGACAGGATGTCGTCCTGAAGGTCGATGCCTATGCCGGCAAGGAATTCACCGGCAAGGTTGCCCGCATTGCCAAGGCCATGCGCGCGCCCAGCATCGCGACCAAGGGCCCGCGCCGCCCGAACGATCTCGATGTGCTGGAGGTCACGGTCAATGTCACCGGCGATAGCACGGGCCTGATGCCCGGCATGCGTGCCGATGCCTTCTTCAAGGACATCCCGGCCGCCAAGGCTGCCAAGACGGCGCAGACCGAAACCGCCAAGGCCAGCGGGAACACTTCTGTTTCCGCGCAAGGTGGGGTGTCGGCTGCAGGCGTCAGCAAGAAGAACTGATTGGCGCCGCCAAAGATCCAGGCAATCTGCATACATGAAAAAGAGGACGGTGCATTGGCACCGCCCTCTTTTTGCTGTCTCGCGATCCTGCCGCTATTCCAGTGGATAGCTTGTGTCGTTGAGGCCCGATGTCGAGCGCCGCATCCCGGGGGCACCGCGGGCGCCAACCGGAAGAACTGGCATCGCCCTTCGGATTGGCCCACCACTGCCGTAACGGGCGGCCTACTTGGCCGCTACCGCCATCGGTGCCGCGAAGCTCTTTCCGCCGAACAACGAACTGATCCGGCGTTCGCGCTGGGTATCGACCGTGACGGTTGCCGTCATGCCGGCCCGTAGGGGAAGTGGATCGGAGCCGTCGGCCGCCTTCAGCTTGAGCCGCACGGGAAGCCGCTGCACCACCTTCACCCAGTTGCCGGACGCATTCTGCGGGGGCAGAAGCGCGAACTCGGCGCCCGTCGCGGGGCTGATGCTTTGCACTTCGGCATCCCAGGTCACATCCGGGTAGATGTCCAGAACGACCTTGGCCTTCTGGCCGGGACGCACATAGGTGAGTTCCGTTTCCTTGTAGTTCGCCTCGACCCAGGCCGAATCGTCATCGACCAGGGCAAACAGAGGGGTGGTGGCGCGCACATGTTCACCCGGCATCAGCTTCACATTGACTGCCATGCCTGAAATCGGCGCGCGTACCACTGTCCTGTCCAGGTCGTACTTGGCCCGGTCGCGAGCCGCGAGCTTTTCGCGCACCAGCGGATGGGCTTCCGTCGAAATGTTGGGATCGCCGGCAAGCTGTGCCAGAAAACGCCGGTTCTTCTGGCGGGCGGCATTGACCCGTGCCCGTGCCGCGTCGGCGTTGCTGTCGGCTTCCTCGAAGACGAATGCGCGG
>JBKDZY010000276.1:0-6390 GCA_047971765.1 Hyphomicrobiaceae bacterium
TGATTTCGCGCGCCTGGCCGCGAGGTCCGCGTTCGAGATCAGGTGGGCACCCTGGTCGGCATGTTCCGGAAACAATGCCACGCCCACGGTGCCGCCGTTGTGCACGGCAAATCCGTCGAGCTGGACCGGTTCGCTCAACGCCGCCCGCAAGCGGCTGATGAAGTCGTTGAGTTCGGACCGCTCCGCGAAGTGCTTGATGGCGGCGAATTCGTCGTCACCTATGCGCGCCACGTATTCATCGGCCTGACGGAGGTTCGCGAGGCGGGTGCCGATTGTCCTCAGGGTCTCGTCACCGGCCTGATGTCCCCTGGCATCATTCAACGCCTTGAAGGAATTGAGGTCGATCAGGAAGATCGCCAGCTTGCCCCTCTTGACGGTTGCCTGCTTCAGTTCGAGATCGAGGAAGCGGCTGAAATGAACCCGGTTGGGCAGGCCCGTGAGGGAATCGCTCAAGGCCATGTCGCTCAGCATCGCGAAGGTATCGGACGAGGTGCGTTCGTCGATCAGGAACGTGGTGACACCCATGCCCATGATCATGACGCTGATGCCTGCAATGGCGACAGCCATGGTTTCGAAGGCCAGATCATCGGGGACGCTGGTGGAGGTTGGCAGCGGCGTGATGTCGACCGCTGTCATGCCGGTGAAATGCATGCCGGTGACGGCAAAAACGAACAGTCCAACGGCGGCAACCTGGCCATGGCGCTGTTCGGGATTGCAGGCCACCTTCAGGCAGACGGCCGAGAAGAGGACGGAGATGGCAATCGACGTTGCGACGAGGGGCCAATCCCACGAGATGGCGCCGTCGACGTGATAGGCGAGCATGCCGCAATAGTGCATCACTGCAATACCCAGGCCGACAACCGCGCCACAAAGTTCAGCCAACGCCTTGTCCTCGCGCAAGGCGCACATGCCGAAGCCGATGCCGGTGGCGATGATGGCGACGAACAGCGAGGTGATGGTCAATATGGGATCGAACGTCACGGGAGCTGAAACCTTGAAGGCCAGCATGGCAATGAAGTGGGTGCACCAGATGGACGACCCTGCGGCCACGGCAGCCAGGAACAGCCAGCCGATCTTCTGCGTACCCACGCGTTCGCGTACCCGCGTGAACAGGCTCAACGCAATCGCGCTGCCTGCAATGCAGATGACGACTGCCAGGATCACGAGCCATAGATTGTGCTCGGTGTAGACGCAGGTGATTACGCTCATCGGCTCGAACCAGGTTTCTTTTTGTTATCCGGGGTGAAGGGTTGTCTCATGCGTCCATAGGTTGCGGTTCGATGCTTGTGGTCGAGTAAATTTTCTCGATCCAATCCTACTGGTGTTCGAGAATTGATGCGTTTCGGCGCGCATGAAGTGGTGAAGTTGCGTCACTCTTGCAGCATGCTTTCACTCGCTTCGAACGTTGGTTCCGGCCGGTCTGGGTGACATCAACACCTCGTTTTCATTTTCAGGCCAGGGACGTTCTTTTCACCCCGATATGGTCCGGCGGATTTGCGCGTTGGGGTGTGGCCAGCGGGCTGCCGGGTGGTGCGGTGGCGTCAAACCAGGCAGGGCTGCCCTGCCTTCCGGCACGCGTTGGTCCGTGGCGGGCCCCTGTGCCGTGAGAAAGGGACTGCAGTGAATATGTGGCTATGCAAGATCGGCGAGACGCTTTACATCGCGGTTCATGCGGAACCGGGATGTGGAGATCATGCAGGAGACGAAATCAGGGGCAGAGGGCAAGGCGAGCCGCAAGGGCGGCACCTTCACTCCGTTGAAGCATGGTGTTTTCCGCAACATGTGGGCTGCCAGCGTCTTCTCGAACCTGGGATTGTTCATCCTGGGGGTCGGTGCGGCGTGGGACATGACCAAGATGAGTGGCTCGGCGAGCATGGTTGCGCTCGTCCAGACGGCCATGATGCTGCCGGTCGCCCTGTTCTCGCTGGCCGCCGGGGCGATTGCCGACATGTTCGACCGGCGGAAGGTGGCGATGGCGGCCTTGACGATCTCGATTTCGGGGTCGTCGCTGCTGACGATACTGGCCCATACGGGCCATATTTCTCCCTATTCGATGCTGCTTCTCTGTTTCATTGTCGGCTCCGGCACGGCGCTGTTGTGGCCGACTTGGGGGGCGGCTGTTTCCGAGCAGGTGCCGCCGGATGTGTTGCCGGCAGCCGTGGCGCTCAACGGCATCAGCTACAATACGGCCAGAAGTCTTGGCCCGGCGATCGGTGGTGTGATCGTGGCCGCCGCCGGCGGCGTGGCTGCGTTCGGCACAGCGGCCTTGTTCTTCATTCCGTTGCTGATTGTCCTCTTCCTGTGGAAGCGGGTCAGCACGCCGACGAGGCTGCCGCCTGAACGGCTGGGGCGGGCCCTGATCACGGGCATCCGCTATGTCAGCAATTCGCCCTCGATCCGGGTTGTCATCGGGCGGACGCTGATTGCCGGGCTGGCGGGCGGTTCTGTGGCGGCGCTGTTGCCGCTGGTGTCGCGCGACCTGCTGCACGGCGGCGCGCAGTTGTTCGGTTTCCTGCTTGGCGCATTCGGCGTGGGGTCGATCCTTGGTGCGCTCAACTTCGGCAAACTGCGGATGCGCTACAGCGGCGAGGCGGCGTTGCGGTTGTGCACGCTCGGCATGGGCGCGGCTGTCGTGGTCATCTCGCTCAGTCCTACCGCCTTTCTCACCATACCGGCTCTGGTTCTGTTCGGCACTTCTTGGACGGGGTGCATGATGTGCTGCAACGTTTCGGTGCAGTTGTCGGCGCCGCGCTGGGTCGCTGCCCGCAGTCTTGCGGCGTATCAGGCGTCCGTTTCTGCGGGCGTCGGCTTTGGCGGATGGGGATGGGGCGTGCTGGCCAATGATGTCGGCGTGGGGCATGCGCTGCTCGCGTCGGCCTGCGTTCTGATCGTGTCGCCGATTCTCGGGCGCTGGATGCGCATGCCGACGGTTGCTGACCAGACTGCCGTTGCTGGCACGGAGCTTACCGATCCGGAGATCCGCGTGCCGCTGCTCGCCAGGAGCGGGCCGATCGTCATCGAAATCGAGTACCGGGTGGAAATCCGCAAGGCCCGCCTGTTCCATGCCGTGATGCAGCGGGTGCGGTCCAGCCGGACCCGGAATGGTGCCTATGGCTGGTCGATTGCGCGCGATCTCGAGGATCCGGAAATCTGGATCGAGCGCTACCACTGCCCGACGTGGCACGACTATCTGAGGCAACGGAACCGGCCCACGGTTGCCGAGCGCGAACTTCATGCGCGGGCCTTGAAATTCCACCAGGGACCGGAACCGGTCCGGATCCACCGGATGCTGGAGCGGCCGGGTGGCCAGGTTCATTGGCGGGACGGCCTGGAGGATCAGGGCAAGCTTGGTCCAAACGGCGTGATCACGCCCCCGAATACGCCATAGACCAATTCCGGAAAGGCCTGAAACGGTCTGGCGTGTTTGCGCTCACATGTCGGACCGCCGTCGCGGCCTGAGCCCTTCCGCTCAATCGGAAACGCTATAGCAGGCCGGAGTCGGAGCCGGTTCAGATCGCCATGGCCATGCCGTCGCGTCCGGGATCGGCGCCGCCGTCGAGCTTGCCGTTCCTGATGCGGATGGCATGCACGCCGGCGAAATGGAAATTCATCGGCCAGCGCCGCACCGGGTAGCCCCGCCGCTTCAGTTCCGCCTCGGTGGACCGGAAAATGCGGTTGGTGATGTCGAGGGTGTCGGATGTCGCGTTGAAGCGCGGAGCGGAAACCGCCTCCTGTGCCGTCATGTCGAATTCGAGTACGTTGAGGATGGTCTGCAGGAGCCCCATGGCGATATAGGTACCGCCTGGTGCGCCGAGCGCCAGGATCGGAGTATCGCCATCGAAAATGATCGTTGGCGCCAGGGACGAGAAACGCGACTTGCCGGGGGCAAGCGAACCGGTGCGGCCGGGACGCGGATCGAACACGGCCATGGCGCCGTTATACATGAAGCCCAGGCCATCGCTGACGACGCCGGAGGCGGTGCCGAGCGTATGGGTCATGGTGGCGATGACGCCGTTCTCGTCAACGGCGAGAACGGGGGTAGTGTCGGGGCTCTCCTTCGATCTGCCCTTGGCGCGAGGGACATGGGTCTTCTCGCCGCTGCGGATGCGGGCTGCCAATGGCGCGGCGTAGATCTTGGAGATCAGTTCGTCGACGGGCACGTCGATGAAGCGCGGGTCGCCAATCTTGTTGTCCTTGTCGACCGTTGCGATCTTCATGGCCTCGGCGACGGTGGCGATATAGTCCGGCGAATTGTGCCCCATGGCCTTGAGGCCGAAGTTCTCCAGGATGTTGAGCATCTCGAGCACCATGATCCCGCCGCCCGGAGGCGGGTTGGTCGCGATGCGTTTGCCACGGTAGCTGCCCCACAGGACGTTGCTGACGTCGGGTTTCGCGGCAGCCAGGTCGTCTGCCGTCAGGAGACCATCGTGCGCCTTCATGTCGGCGAGGATCTCTGCGGCGATCGCGCCCGTGTAGAAGGCCGCGATGCCGTCGGCCTTGATCCGCCTGAGCGTCCGGGCCATGTCGGGGTTCTTCAGGATCTCGCCGACCCGGCGCAGGGACCCATCATCCCTGGCGTAGATCTTCCGGGTGGCGGGCAACCTGGTCAACATGTCGGAATGGGGCGCGCGGCCCTCGGTCGGCACCTGGGACCAGTAGGCTGCGACATGGGGGCGGATCATGAAGCCGTTCTCGGCGTAGTCGATGGCGGCATCCATAAGGTCGGCCAGCTTGCGGCTGCCATACCGCTGCAAAGCGACATCCAATGCCCCGATGGTCATGGGGGTGGTGATGGCCTGATAGCCCGTCTCGTTGACCCGGCCTTCGAGATGGAAACCGAAACCGTCCTCGCTTTCGGCAATCAGCAGGTGTTCCCACATGTCAGGCTTCACGGCCAGCGGGGCGCGGCCATGGAAGTCCAGGCATTCGTGGATGCCCTTGTTGGGATCGTAGACATGCAGGCAGCCGAAACCTGCGATGCCGCACATCTGCGGATCGACCGCGGTCTGGACCAGGGCGGCGGCGACCACCGCGTCGACGGCGTTGCCGCCGTCCTTGAGTGTCTCGATACCTGCTTCAACAGCTTCGGGCTGGGCTGCCGAGACCATGCCATGAGTCATTGCGGTTCTCCTGCGGGCATCGGGGACGTGTGGTCTGATGGTCGGGCGATCCGGGCGGGCGGCCTGCGACCGCGGCGGCTCGGCGCGCGGATCACCCGCTCATGCGCGGGGGCTGGTCAGACGGCGCCCTTCTTGCGCAATTCGGCGATGCTGTCGGGTTCGTAGCCGATCTCGGCCAGGATCTCGTCGGTCTGCTGGCCGAGCGTCGGGGGCGGACGCTTGATGCTGGCCTTCGACCGGCTCATCAGGATTGGCTGGCCGACCACCTCGGTTGCGCCGCGCTCCTGGCTTTGCATGGGCTGGGCAAGTCTCAGGTGACGGACCTGATCCAGCGCGAAGACCTGGTCGATGGTGTTGATTTCGCCTGCCGGGCAGCCGTTGGCGTTCAACATCTCGATCCAGTATTCGGAGGACTTCTTCTGGGTGTGGCTCTCGATCAGCGCATTGAGCTTCTTGCGGTTCCTGGAGCGGCCAGGAGCGTCGGCAAAATCGGGATCCTGGAAGGCCTTGTCGTCGAAGAGGGCGGCGAACTTCTCCCACATCTTCTGGCCCGCAACGGCGATGTTGATATAGCCGTCCGAGGTCTTGAAAACGCCGGTTGGAATCGAGGTCGGATGGTCGTTGCCGGCCTGTGGCGGCACCTCCTGGTCCATGAGCCAGCGAGTGGCCTGGAAGTCGAGCATGAAGACCTGGGCCTGCAGCAGCGAGGTCTGGATCCATTGCCCCTTGCCGGACTTCTGCCGTTCCATGAGGGCCAACAGGATGCCCTGGCTGCAGAAAATGCCGGCGGTGAGGTCGGCAATCGGGATGCCGACCCGCATGGGGCCCTTGCCGGGCTCGCCGGTAATCGACATCAGGCCGCCCATGCCCTGGGCGATCTGGTCGAAGCCGGGGCGCTTGGCGAGTGGTCCATCCTGGCCGAAGCCTGAGATCGAGGCGTAGACGATGCGTGGATTGATCTTCGAAACGGCGTCGTAGTCGATGCCGAGGCGCTTCTTCACATCAGGCCGGAAGTTCTCGACGATGACGTCTGCCCTGGCAGCGAGGGCCATGAAGGCCTCTTTGCCGGCCGGGTTCTTCAGGTTCATCGTGATGGAGCGCTTGTTGCGGTGGAGGTTCTGGAAATCGGAACCCGCTCTCGGTCCGCCAAGGCCGACCTTGTCGCTTTCCGGGTCCTCGATCTTGATGACGTTGGCTCCCCAATCGGCAAGCTGGCGGACGCAGGTTGGGCCGGAACGCACTCGCGTGAGGTCGAGGACCGTGTAGTCGG
>JBKDZY010000277.1:0-2030 GCA_047971765.1 Hyphomicrobiaceae bacterium
AGTCTCTAGATCACCGCCCTACGACGGACCCGTAGCTCAGCTGGATAGAGCACCAGACTACGAATCTGGGGGTCGGGCGTTCGAATCGCTCCGGGTCCGCCATTTCTTTCAATAACTTAGAAGATACGCTGAGTGGGGTTAGGCTCATTTTAGGCTCAGAATCGTGCAAGTGATGCTATTCACGACTGCGTGTGCGGCGTCTGCATGGTGAACGCCTCCGCCGTCCCCACTTTCATCATCCCCCTCCCTCGCACCAGATTCTGCAACTCCCTCCCTTCCAAATCCCGCTCCCCAAACACCCGTGCCAGCACCTCCGCATCCTTCGGCCCGACCCGAAACGCCATGATCGTGCCGGTGTTGGCAAGAATTGCGTCGGTGATCGCGGTATCGGTCCCGGTAGTGCTCTGGGTCGCGAGGGTCAGCCCCACACCATACTTCCGAAGCGACGGCAGCATGTCTGCGAGTGAACGGCTGGTGAAGCTCTGGAACTCGTCGATATAGAGGGCGAAGGGGCGGCGGTCTTTGGCAGGCATGGTCTGCCGCGAATAGGCCGCATTGGCGATGCTGGTGATGATAAGGCCACCAAGCACATTGGCGGTATCAGCGCCGAGGCGACCTTTGCCGAGGTTCACGATGAGCGGCTGGCCGGTGTCCATGATCTGTCGAAGCGGCAGCGGGGTTGCTGGCTCGGTAATAGATTTCCGCACCAACGGATGTGCCAGAAACGCGCCCAGCTTGTTGGCGATGGGGGCGAGGCCATCGCCCGTTTTCACATAGCCGAGCTTCGGGAACTCATCCTGCCAGAAGGCCAGTTGTTGCGGGTCGGATAGCTGGGCAACGACCTCCTGCCGGTATCCTCGATCAAGATACAAGGGCAGGATATCGGCAATGCTGGTGCCAGAGATTTCGAGAAGCGCAAGGATGGCAAAACGCAGCAAATGCTCCATCCGCACCCCCCAGGCATCGTGCCATTGCTGCTTGAGGGCTTCGATGAGGTTTGAGGCGACTAGAGGGCGGTATGCGGGTGTGACGTGGCGCAGCGGATTATAGCCAATGGGGCAGGCTGGATCAGCTACGTTCCAGTATAAGCAGCGATTGCCGAGGTGATAGGCCAGTTCTTCTGCCGCATCCCCATGCGGGTCGATGAAGGCGAAGCCGGTGCCGTCTTTGGCATCCTGCTTGAGCATATGCAGCAGCAGACTGGTCTTGCCGGTGCCGGTCGCGCCGATGATGTATGTGTGTTGGAGGCGATCCTTGGCCGGAATGTATATCTCAGTATCGCGGTATCTGCCTTCTGAGGTGCCAAGGTGGATGCGCTGCATCAGGTCAGTATCGGGAAGGGATGGCAGGCGCGGCAAGGCGGCACGGTGTAGCCGCCTTTTGCCGTCACCCCGCTCTGCCATCATGTCCGTGGAGCATCGCCGTCTGTCCGGTGGCCGGGAATGGTCCCTGCCGCCGTCCTCAGACGGAGATGCAGATGAACACCACAGAAAAGATACGGGTGCAGAACGACGCCATGCGGCTTGGTATGGTGCGCAATGGCCTGTTCCATGTGACTAGAGGGATTGCCGATCAAGGACCGGAGTTCGTCATGCGGGTGCGGCAGCAGGTTGCCACCTATGACGACTTCACCCCGGACAACGATCCCTATGGCGAGCATGATTTCGGGTCGTTTGTGCTTGATGGGCAGAAACTGTTTTTCAAGATCGACTATTATGATCTTGAAACCCGTCACGGCTCGCCTGACCCTGCCGATCCTGATGTCACCTGCCGGGTACTGACGGTGATGTTGGCGAGTGAATATTAGCCCCTTGGCTTGAACCTGTCCGCTTTGGCGGGCGGGTTTTCTTTTCCCTCATTTCGGTCCCGCACTTTGCGGCAGAGCGCGATGAAGCGTTTCGCTTCGTCGGTTTGCATGGCTTCCAAGACCTGTTCAATGTCGTATGCAGCTTCGTGCTGTCTTCGAGCTTGTTGTGGAGGTTGGGCACCGTAGGCGACAACCTCGCCACAACCCACCCGTGAGAGCCAAT
>JBKDZY010000278.1:0-9139 GCA_047971765.1 Hyphomicrobiaceae bacterium
CCTGAAATCCGCATTGAACTCGAGGAACGAACGAGTTTGTGGACGATCGAAGGCCTGCTGGCTCGCCAGGCGGATCTCGGGATTGTCGTACGCGGGTTCGAGACCGAAGGCCTGGAGGCATTTCCCTACGGTTCAGACAACCTGTGTCTGGCTGTCCCACGCGGCCATCGGCTCGCACGGCGCAAGACGATCAGGCTATCCGAGATTGCCAGGGAGGAACTGGTGTCGCTCGATGGCAGTTCGGCCGTGCACCGCCACGTGATGGCGCGCGCACGGGAGGCAGGGAAGTTGCTGCGGATCCGCGTGCAGGTGCGCAGTTTCGAGGTGATGTGCCAGATCATTGCGCAGGGCCTGGGCGTCGGGATCCTGCCCGGCCAGGCCGCGAAACCACTTGCTGGTGCGCTCGGCTTGTCGCTCTTGCGCATCGACGAGCCGTGGGCCGCGCGCGAGTTCTGCATCTGTGTTCATGCCGCCAACGCCTTGCCGCTGCCTGCCCGCCGCCTCCTTGATGCGTTGATGGGCTCGACCGGAGAAGCCTGTCGTCAGAGGCGCGCGGAGGTCGGCTCCGCGAAGCGGAGGTGATGGCATCACGGGTGACAGGATTTCGCATTTCGCGAAAACAGATTGCAACGATTTCGATTTCCGATCTGCCGGCGAAAACGCTAGAACCGCAGGGAGGAGGTGCGCGGGCATGTCTCATCCGGAAGAGCGTGCGGCCCTGGAACGGGCTGGCGGTGGCGAATGTGATGCGAGGCGGACGTGAACCTTCGGGCCGAACGTCTGCCTGACTGGACCGTGCTGGAGAATGCAGCACGCAGGGAAATGGTTGCGCGCTGCCGCCGACGAGCAGACAGTAATGCCCACGGTGCCTTTGTTTCGCGATTTGCGGACAGCACCGCGCCGGCGGTCGAAGGGGCGCTTTCCGGTCTGCCGTTCGCCATCAAGGATATGATTGCCTGTCCGGGCCATGTTCCGGCATGCGGGCTTGGGATGGCCGCAGGAAATTGGAGTCCTGAAGTTTCCGGAATGTAGGCTCTGTTTGCCCGGCTGCTCGAGGCCGGTGCCGAGTGACGTGGCGGCTTGCACAAGAGCGAGATCTCTTTCGAGCCTGCGGGCTAGAACCCTCTGCTGCCCCCCATCACTAATCCGTGGAATGCCGGGCGCGCCACCGGTGGATCCTCGTCGGGAGCAGGCGTGGCCATCGCAAGCGGTGCCTGTGTCCTGGCGCTTGGATCCGACACTGGGGGGTCGGTGCGCATCCCTGCACATTGTTGCGGCATAACGGCGTTGAAACCGACGCACGGACGCCTGCCGCTCGATGGTACAATGACGCTGAGCCCCACCCTCGACACGATTGGACCAATGGCCCGGACCGCGCGCGAGCTGTATCAGGCATGGCCAGCGCTCGCCCGGGACCCTGTGCAGGTTGCCCCGATCCGGCACGTATCCATCGCCGCCGACCTTATGGACTTGACCGATCCCGCGATCGTTCAAGGTGTCCACGAGTTGGTGCGCGTGCTGGAAGGCCTCGGTATCACGGTCGCGGAGTGCAATCTGCGCCCCATCATGACGGCAAGTGACGCACCGTTCGGAACGATCCTGCAATTCGAGGCCTTTCGCGCCCACCATCGCCTGCTCTCGGACGCGAGCCCGGTGTCACCGATGACGCGCAGGAGGCTGGAACGGTCCAGCCGGGTCACGCGTCAGGACTACGCCACGGCGCTGGCGAAGGCCGACACCCTGCGCACCCGGTTTGCCGGCGAGATACTCAGTGGATGTGACGCCATACTGCTCCCCGTTGCCCCGATCCTTGCCCCGCCGCGGGAACTGACCGATCCGGGCTCGCCACTGTTCGACCCCAGGACGCTTTATGCCCTGGGCAGTTTCACGTTGTTGTCGAACCTGTTTGGCACGCCGGCGCTGGCACTCCCGTGCGGGTTCGATCCTGGCGCAGGTATACCAATGGCAGCCCAACTCATGACCTCCTGGGGACGCGAAGTGGCACTGCTCGAACTTGGCTGCCAGATCCAGTCCGTGACGGATTGGCACGGGCATGTTCCGCTGGGCAGGGACCCGTCAGTCTCCGGCGCTGATGGGGATACCGATGATGAGGTGCGCTCATGAGCAACCGGTGCCCCTCGATACCCCGGCAAACGGGCTGTGCGACACCCTTCGGCGCAGGCATGATGGCGGTGGCACCGAAAACTCAAACAGACCAAGGCAGGTGTGAATTGACGACCGGAGTGATCCGTTTCGAACGAAGCGGCGATATTGTCCACCTGACAATCGACCAGCCCGCCCGGCGCAATGCGATGACATTGGCGATGTGGCGAAGTCTGGCCAGCCACTGCGCAGGACTTGCGCGGGAGCCGGACGCGCGCGCTGTTGTCCTCAAGGGCGCAGGTAACGCGGCATTCTGTGCCGGTGCCGATATTTCGGAGTTCGGCAATTTGCGGCTGGATGATGCCGCGGTCGCCGCCTACGATGTTGCGGTCGCCGAAGCCACCGACAGTCTGGCGCGCCTGCCGATGCCGACTGTGGCCCTTGTCCAGGGTGTCTGTTTCGGCGGTGGTTTTGCGCTCGCCATGGCGTGCGACCTGCGTCTGGCAGATGACAAGGCAAGGTTTCGCATTCCGGCGGGCAGGCTTGGTCTCGGCTATCCGTTCGAAAGCCTGCGCAAGCTCGTCGCGTGTTTCGGGCCTGGCCCCGTTGCGGATCTGTTCTTCACGGCCCGCATCGTCAACGCGGACGAGGCACGGCTGCAGGGCATGGTCCAATCCGTCTGGAGTACGGATGACTTCGCCGCCCAGGCGGCATCCCGGATCGCCGCAATCGCGGATAACGCACCGTTGACGTTGCGCGCCGTCAAGACGGCCTTGTGTGAGCTGGCGAAACCCGGGGCCGAGCAGAATGCAGCCGCCGTCGAGACCGCCATCGCGGCCTGTTTCAATAGCGCCGATTATCGCGAGGGCCAGCAGGCCTTCATGGAAAAGCGTCAACCCCGGTTTCGTGGCCGGTAGCCATTGCTTTCAAGGCTTGATCCGCGAGTGGATACTCGGAAAAGAGGAAGGAGAACGACATGCGTAGACGGACGTTTGTTGTCGCATTAGGCGGATTGGTGACGAGCTTCGGCCTGGTCGGCCCGGCAGCGGCCGAGGCCCCCTTGAAGCCTCCGGTGACGTTGACCGTCGGTTACGTCAAGGTCGGCCATCTGGCGCCGATGATCCTGATTTCCGATGCGCTGAAGAAAGAGGGCGTCAATCTCAAGCTGGTGGAGTTCGTGCGCTACGCGGACGCCCGCACGGCCTTGTTGACCGGCTCCCTTGACGCGGCCTCGGTCGGCGCTGCCGATCTTGCCATTGCGCTCTCCAACGGCTCGACCAATGTCGTCGGCATCATGGGGGTTGGCTCATCGAAGAAGTACGTGATCGGCCGCAAGGGCGTGAAACTCGAGTCCTGGGCCGATCTGAAGGACAAGAAGGTCGGTATCGCACCTGGCTCGGCCGTATGGTTCCAGTTCGCAGCAACCATGATCGAGAAGGGGATCCCCTACAACTCCTTCAAGGAAGTGAAGATCCAGGGCGGAGGAACCGCTTTCGACCAGGCGCTGAAGCGTGGTGATGTTGACGCAATCGTTGCCTGGGAGCCTTTCGAAACGATTCCCGTCATGGAAGGCTACGGATTCTACGCGAAAAACCTCGAATACTCGCACTCGAAGGCCGTCGGATCCGAGCTTGGCATGTTGATGGCCAGCAAGACGGCAGTCACCACGAAGCGCGCGGCCCTGCAGAGGTTTGTGGTGGCCTATACCAGGAAGGAAGCTGAACTGCAGGCCGACAAGCCGGCATTTGCGGCGGCCCTGGCGAAGTTGACAGGGCTCGGTCCTGAAATCTCAAAGAAGATCGCACAGATCATCACGCTTGGTGCCGTTGTGACGCCGGAACAGATCAAGCGCCAGGCAAAGGCGTTCCATGATCTTGGCGTGATCCCGAAGGATGTGTCCGGCGAGATCGAAAAGTACTGGGATGGTAATCTGGTCGCCGACGCCAGCAAATAGTTGATCGGGATCCGGTGGGGAGGACGAGCCCTGCCCGCCGGGTCTGCAGGTCTGGCTCCAACCCGGGAACGCTCGGTACCACAGGACCCCGCATCATGGTGTTCTCCCGCATCCGAAGGACTTCAAGGCAATGGTGAGCAACTCTGGCGCAGCTGATGGGCAACCCAGGACGGGCGAGCAAGACGACAGCCCAGGCCATGCGCCTCAGCCATCATTGTTGACGCGCATGCACCAAAGCCGCCCCGGCCAGTGGCTGCTGGCCGCTGCATTGCCGGTGCTGATCCTGGTGGTGTGGGAAGTGGCCGGCGGCGCAAGCCGGGGGCTGTTCGGAAATGTGCTCCCAACGCCATCCAGGGTCATTGAAGCCTGGTACGCCTGGGCCTTCGGACCGGCTGGAATGGGGCTCAATCCCTACAGTGGCTCATGGTGGTCGAATGTTTGGTTTTCGGCCGAGCGAGTGTTGCAGGGCTTTGCACTGGCAATCGCGGTGGGGGTTCCGCTCGGCATCATCGTCGGCTGGTCGCGTCTTGCCGCCGTCCTCATCGACCCCACAATCCAATGGCTGCGGCCAATTCCGATCACGGCCTGGCTGCCGTTCTCCATCGCCGTGTTCGGTATCGCCAACTTTGGCGCCATCTTCCTGATCGCGCTTGGCGCGTTCTTCCCGATTTTCATCAACACGACACAGGGCGCCCGCGATGTTGACCGCAACTGGATCCGGGCCGCGACGATGATGGGCGCGTCTCAGTGGGCAACTCTGCGCCGCGTCGTGCTGCCCGCCGCCCTGCCATCGATCTTTACCGGCCTCCGGATTGGCCTGGGCATCGCATGGACGGCTGTGATTGTCGCTGAGATGGTCGCGGTCAAGTCCGGTCTCGGCTACGTGCTGTGGGATGCCTACTACGTTGGCCGGATGGATGTCGTGATCGCCGACATGGTCTCGATCGGAATGCTCGGCTTCATCTCCGACCGGCTGATCCAGCTCCTGGCGGACTGGGTGCTGGGCTGGCGGCGGATGCAATCATTCAACAACTAGGCAGGCGTGTCTCATGGGCAAACTACACTGGAGTGCTGTCAGCAAGATTTTCCCAGGGCCGAAACCCGTCACCGCCCTGGCCGACGTCGATCTGACGATCGGTGAGGGCGAGTTCGTTGCCCTTCTCGGACCATCCGGGTGTGGCAAGTCGACCTTGCTCAACCTGATTGCAGGCTTCGAGTCGGCGAGCGGAGGGCGGGTCACGTTCGATGGAGTGGATGTTCGGGCGCCCGGACCTGATCGTGGTGTCGTTTTCCAGGAAGCCTCGCTCCTGCCATGGCTCAGTGTCTGGGAGAACGTCGTCTTCGGCCCAAAGGTGCAGGGGCTTGCTCGGCGCGAGTACGAAGACCGGGCACGGGAGATCCTCGATCTTGTCGGGCTCGGGGCCTTCCATGACTCCCTGCCGATCCAGCTCTCAGGTGGCATGCGCCAGCGTGTCGGCATCGCCCGCGTCCTGGTCATGAACCCGCGCGCGCTTCTCATGGACGAACCCTTCGGCGCGCTTGATGCACAAACCCGCCTGTCGATGCAGCAGCTTCTTCTCGATGTCTGGCAGAACCTCGGCACGACCGTTCTCTTCGTCACGCATGACATCGACGAGGCGATCCTGCTCGCGGATCGCGTCTGCATTATGTCGGCCCGGCCCGGACGCATTACCCGGGAGATCAGGATCGAGCTGCGCCGCCCGCGTTCGATCGATGACCTGACCAACCAGGACTTCATCCAGCAGAAGACCATGATCATGCAGGAGATGCGGGTGGCGCACGCATCGGCTCATGCGGCGGCAGCAGGCTGAGCGGCGAGCGAAGGAGCGAAGTCCATGGCGAATCCCCGCATCCCCTACCGCATGTCCAACGAACGGCCCCGGCTGGAACCACTCGCAGGCCGCCCGATCATGGTGCACGTTGTTGTCAACGTGGAGCACTGGGTCTTTGAGCAGGCGATGCCGCGTACCATCGTGACGCCTCCCCATGGCCGGGAGACGGTGCCGGACGTCCCGAACTTCTCATGGGCCGATTATGGCATGAGATGCGGGTTGCCGCGCATCATCGAACTGCTGGAAGAGCGCGGGCTGCCCGCCTCGACGAGCTGCAACGCCGGCGTCATTGATGCCTATCCGTCTGCAGCCGCCGCCATGCGTGATGCAGGGTGGGAGTACATCGGCCACGGCATGCATCAACGCACGCTGAACCAGACCGAAGGTGGCGAGAGCGATGTGATCAACGCCACGCTCGACAAGATCGCAGGCTTTACCGGGACACGCCCACGCGGATGGTTGTCACCGGGCTTGCGCGAGACCCTTGATACTCCTGAACAACTGCGCGGCGCAGGGGTGGATCATGTCTATGACTGGGTCGTCGATGATCTGCCGAGCTGGATGTCAACGGCCCGCGGGCCGCTGCTGTCGATGCCCTACAACGTTGAAATCAACGATTCCATCATCTACGCCATCGAACGCCATGCCACGGGCGAGATGCTCGGCCGGTTGAAGCACACGCTCGCCTTGTTCGAGCGCGAGACACACCGCAATCCGCGCGTCCTGGCAATCGGCCTGCATCCGCACCTGATTGCGGTGCCGCATCGGATGCATGAACTGGAAGCCATGGTTGATGCGCTCCAGGCGTCCAGTCAGACGATCTTCGTGACCGGTAGCCAGATTGCCGACTGGTATAGCGTGTGTGAACCGTATGAAAAAAGCGAAGTTGCCTCGACCTGAGCCGGAGGACGTTCCGGCCTGCCTGGTAGCCCGCCCCAACCGGTCACAGCGCAACGTTTGGTACCCCCATCCGGAAGACCCGACCTGATACAGAAAAAGCCAGCCCGGCAAGGGCTGGCTCGCATTTATGTGTCTGATCCGCGTGGCTCGGTGCGACGTCTGTTGCGGTAGCGCTTCCGCTTCATATGGAAACGCTCAGGCCGCGACTGCGGCTCAGGCGCGCAAACAAGACAGACCAATTCCGGTTGAGCCGGAATTGACCTATTCCTCAGGTTGGGCCGCTTTCGCACGGCGTACCCGGAAGAACTCCTTGATTTCGCCAACGACGCCACGGCGGAACAGCATCACGCACGCCACGAAGATCACGCCCTGGATCACGAGCACCCATTCGCCGAGTGTCGCCAGGTAGTTCTGCATGCTCACGATGATGCCGGCACCAACGACCGGTCCGAAGATCGTTCCGACCCCGCCGAGCAGGGTCATCAGCACGACCTCGCCGGACATCTGCCAGGTCACATCCGTGAGCGAGGCCAAGCGGAACACGAACGTCTTGGTGGCGCCTGCCAGACCGGCGAGCGAACAGGAAATCACGAATGCCAGCAGCTTGTACTTGTCGACGTTGTAGCCCAGCGAAATGGCACGAGGCTCGTTCTCACGGATGGCTTTCAGGATCTGCCCGAACGGTGAGTGGATCGTCCGGTAGACGATGCCGAAGCCGATCAGGAAGATGACGAGAACAATGTAGTAGAGCGTCGTATCATCCGTGGTGTCGATGAAACCGAAGAACGGTGACCGCGGTATGGACTGGATGCCGTCTTCGTTATGGGTGAACGGCGCCTGGACGCAGAACAGGAAGAACATCTCGGCCAGCGCCAGGGTGATCATGGCGAAGTAGATGCCCTGCCGCCGGATGGCGAGGGAGCCGAACAGGAACCCAAGCCCGCCCGCGAAGAGCGTCCCGGCCAGAATGCCGATCTCCGGAGAAACCGGTGGGAATGCGACAGTGCCGACAAACGGGATGTAGATGGTGCCGACCTTGATCAGATGGGCCGCGATGTAGGCGCCGCCGCCGAAATATGCCGCGTGCCCGAAAGACAGAAGCCCCACATAGCCGATCAGAAGGTTGAAGGCGCACGCGAAGAGCGCAAAGCACAGCAGCTTCATCAGGAAGACGGGGTAGACGAAATAGGGTGCAGCCAGCAGCAGCGCGAGCAGGATGACCCCGATGATGATTGTCGTCAGCTTCATCGTGGTTGCCTCACTTCGCCTGGCCGAACAAACCGGCGGGGCGCGCAAGCAGCACGATCGCCATGATCACGAAGATCACCGTATTCGAGGCCTGGGGATAGAACACCTTGGTCAGGCCTTCGATGATGCCGAGCCCAAAGCCGGTCAGGATGGACCCCATGATGGAGCCCATGCCACCAATGACGACCACCGCAAACACGATGACGATGAGATAGGAGCCCATGAGCGGATTGACGTTCTGGATCGGTGCGGCGAGCACGCCGGCCAGGGCCGCAAGTCCGGCTCCGAACGCATAGGTCAGTGTCATCATGCGAGGCACGTCGATACCAAATGCCCGGACGAGCGTCTGGTTCTCGGTGGCCGCGCGCAGATAACTTCCAAGCTTCGTCTTCTCGATGACGAGCCAGGTGACAAGACAGACCACCAGAATGGCGACCACGGCAAAGGCACGGTAGGTGGGAAGGAACATGAAGCCCAGGTTGGTGCCGCCGGGCAGCGGGTTTGCATAGGGTTGCCCCGAGGACCCGAACTGGTTGCGGAACAGACCCTCGATGATCAGCGCCAAACCGAATGTGACCAGAAGGCCGTAGAGATGGTCGAACTCATACAGGCGTTTCAGGAAGATCTTTTCGATCAGGACGGCGACAGCGCCCACCACGACCGGTGCGATGAAAAGTGCCAGCCAGAAGCTGATGCCGACCCACTTCAGCAGCATCCAGGCAACGAACGCCCCCATCATGTATTGCGCGCCGTGCGCGAAGTTGATGACGTTGAGCATGCCGAAGATGACGGCAAGGCCCAAGCTCAGCATCGCGTAGAAGGCGCCATTGATCAGCCCAAGCAGGAGTTGGGCGAACAGCGCCTGAGAGGGGATGCATTTGACGAAAGGAATGCAAATTTCAAACATCGGATGGGCGTTTCCCTGGAGCCTCGCCGAAGGGCCAGCCCTTTGAAGGACTGACCCCTACAGTTTCCGTTACTTCTTTTTGATGAAGGGGCAGCCGCCCTGGTCAAGCGGACGCCAGGCTTCTGCCGCCGGGATCGTCGAGCGGAGCTTGTAGTAGTCCCAGGCGTACTTGGA
>JBKDZY010000279.1:0-9465 GCA_047971765.1 Hyphomicrobiaceae bacterium
CTTGGTTCTCAAGCGCTTCCACGCTCGCGGCCGTGGCCGTGGCGCCCGCGTCTTCAAACCATTTGCCGAGATTACCGTGGTTGTCCGCGAAGTCTCCGCCGCCCAAGAGGAGCGTGAGTGATGGGTCACAAGGTCAATCCCGTAGGTCTCCGGGTCGGTATCAATCGCACGTGGGATAGCCGCTGGTTTGCCGATCGCGGCGAATACGGCAAGCTTCTTCACGAGGACATGGCGATCCGCAAGCACATCCTGGCGCAGCAGCGCCAGGCCGGCATTTCCAAGGTCGTCATCGAGCGCCCGCACCGCAAGTGCCGCGTCACCGTGCATTCTGCCCGCCCCGGCATCCTGATCGGCAAGAAGGGCGCGGACATCGAGAAGCTGCGTGGCCAGCTTGCCCGCCTGACGTCGTCGGAAGTGCATCTCAACATCGTTGAATTGCGCAAGCCCGAGATCGACGCGACGCTGGTGGCCGAGACCATCGCACAACAGCTCGAGCGCCGCGTGGCGTTCCGTCGTGCGATGAAGCGCTCGATCCAGTCCGCGCTGCGGCTCGGTGCCCATGGCATCAAGATCACCGTATCCGGCCGTCTGGGTGGCGCGGAAATCGCGCGCATCGAGAAGTATCACGAGGGCCGCGTTCCGCTGCACACGCTGCGTGCCGACATCGACTTCGGCTACGGCCTTGCCAAGACGGCCTATGGCGTCATCGGCATCAAGGTGTGGATCTACAAGGGCGAGATCATCGAGCATGATCCGATGGCCTCCGAGCGCCGGGCGACCGAAGCTCAGGAGAGCGGTGGCGGTGGCCGTCAGCGCCGGGATGGTGACCGCGGAGGTCGCGGTGGCCGCGGCCGTGATCGCGAGGAACGCGCAGAATAATGGCCAAGGCGCACGAGACTGCGCTGCTTTGAGGCCGACATTTCGAGGACTTGAGACCGATGCTGCAACCGAAGCGCACAAAATACAGAAAGGCCTTCAAGGGCCGGATTCATGGTGCGGCCAAGGGTGGAACGCTGCTGAATCTCGGATCGTTTGGCCTGAAGGCGATGGAGCCCGAGCGCATCACGGCCCGCCAGATCGAGGCAGCTCGTCGCGCCATCACCCGTCACATGCGCCGTGCTGGCCGCGTGTGGATCCGCGTTTTCCCGGATCTGCCGGTGTCCAAGAAGCCGGCCGAAGTCCGCATGGGATCCGGCAAGGGTTCGCCCGAGCTCTGGGTGGCGCGCGTGAAGCCGGGCCGCATCCTGTTCGAGCTTGATGGCGTGCCCGAGAGGATCGCGCGTGAGGCGCTGCAACTCGGGGCCGAGAAGCTGCCGATCAAGACCCGCATTGTAACACGCGTGCTCTGAGCTGCGTGGCCCGCAAGGGCCCGGCCGGCACAAGGTTTGAGGAGATTCGAGGCCAATGGCGAGTTCGACGGAGAAGTTCAAGGGCCTGACGACCGACCAGCTCGACGAGGAGCTGGTGAAGCTCAAGAAGGAGCAGTTCAACCTGCGCTTTCAACGGGCCTCTGGTCAGCTTGAGAATACGGCGCGCGTCAGGGTCGTGCGGCGTGAGATTGCACGTGTCATGACGATTGCGCGTCAGAAGCGTGCCGCCGGCCAGCAGGCCTGAGCCAAGGTTACGAGGAACGAAGTTCATGCCCAAGCGCATCCTGCAAGGCGTCGTGGTGTCCGACAAGAATGCCAAGACCGTGGTGGTCGAGGTGGAGCGCCGCTTCACCCATCCGCTGCTCAAGAAGACCGTGCGCCGGTCCAAGAAGTACCACGCGCATGACGAGGAAAACGCCGCGAAAGTCGGCGACAAGGTGTGGATCGAGGAATGTCCGCCGATTTCGCGCCAGAAGCGCTGGATCGTGACGAAACAGCCGGCTTGAGCGTCGCCGGTGGCAGGCCTGTCCGGGACAGGCTGGGCTATCGGCGGATCAGCCGTTGGATAAAGCGAGAAGGTGGTCCAGGCCGCAGAAGCGGTGCAGACCCCCTGGATGAGGAACGAGGGATCGCACCATGATCCAGATGGAAACGAACCTTGATGTTGCTGACAACTCGGGCGCCCGGCGCGTCCAGTGCATCAAGGTGTTGGGCGGCTCGAAGCGCAAGTATGCCACCGTCGGTGACACCATCGTGGTCAGCGTCAAGGAGGCGATCCCGCGCGGCCGCGTGAAGAAGGGCCAGGTGATGAAGGCCGTCATCGTGCGCACAGCCAAGGGCGTGCGCCGGCCGGATGGCTCGCTGATCCGCTTCGACCGCAACGCTGCGGTTCTGGTCAACAATACCGGCGACCCGATCGGTACGCGCATCTTTGGCCCGGTCACCCGTGAGCTGAGGGCGCGTCGTCATCTCAAGATCATGTCGCTCGCTCCGGAGGTGCTGTGATGGCAGCGCAGAAGATCAAGAAGGGCGATCATGTGATCGTTCTCGCTGGCCGCGATAAGGGCAAGCACGGCGAGGTTATCGAGGTTCGGCCGAAGGAAGGTCGTGCCCTCGTTCGCGGTGTCAATATCGTGCGCCGCCACCAGCGTCCCCAGGGCGCCGAGGAAGGTGGCATCATCTCCAAGGAAGGTCCGATCCAGTTGTCGTATCTGGCCCTGGAGGATCCCAAGGACGGCAAGCCGACGCGCGTTGGCTTCAAGCACCTGGAAGACGGCAAGAAAGTGCGCTTCGCCAAGCGCTCAGGCGAAGTTATTCCGGATAAGGCGAGCTGATCATGGCGGAGAAGGAAAACGCAAAAGCGGCTGCCAAGGGCAAGGGCGGCGAAGGCAAGGGGCGCCGTAGCGCCGCTGCCAAGACCGCGAAAGCCCCTGTGGCTCCGAGGCCGGATGATTATCGTCCGCGGATGAAAGAGCACTACCAGAAGGTGGTGCGCGATACCATGCGCGAGAAGTTCGGCTACCAGAACCCGATGCAGATCCCGCGTCTCGAGAAGATCGTGCTCAACATGGGCATCGGCGAGGCGGTCGCGGATCGCAAGAAGGTCGAGAACGCCGCCAATGATCTCGCCTTGATCGCTGGTCAAAGGCCGGTTATTACCCGTGCTCGCAAGTCCATTGCGACGTACAAGGTGCGTGAGAACATGGCGCTCGGCGCCAAGGTGACGCTCCGTGGCGATCGGATGTATGAGTTTCTCGATCGTCTGGTGACGCTCGCACTGCCGCGTGTGAAGGATTTCCGGGGCCTGAACCCGAAGAGCTTCGACTCGCGTGGCAATTTCGCGTTCGGTCTGCGTGAGCACACCGTGTTCTACGAGATCGACTACGACAAGATTGACGAGACCTGGGGCATGGACGTCATCGTCTGTACCTCGGCCAAGAACGACGACGAGGCGCGCGAGCTCCTCAAGGCGTTCAATTTCCCGTTCCGCAACTAGGGCCTAACCTCTAGGGGCCGGCGGTGTGTTTCGATCCGCACGAGCCCGGATAAGTGGGTCTTGGAGGACCAGATGGCAAAGAAGAGTTCGGTTGAGAAGAACAAGCGGCGCCGCCGTCTTGTTGCGCAGTTCGCAGACAAGCGCGCGCGCTTGAAGGAGATTGCGGAAGATCAGGCCCAGGCGCCGGAACTTCGCTTCCAGGCGCGGATGAAGCTTGCGCAGTTGCCCCGCAATTCGTCCAAGACCCGGATCCGCAATCGCTGCGAGATCACGGGACGTCCTCGCGCGTATTATCGCAAACTCAAGGTTTGCCGTAACCAGCTTCGCGAGCTGGCGAGCCAGGGGCTTATCCCCGGCATGGTCAAGTCGAGCTGGTAAAGAAGGACTTCGACGAATGGCGATGAACGATCCACTCGGCGATATGCTGACCCGCATCCGCAATGCGCAGCAGCGTCGGCGCCCGAAGGTCGCGACACCGGCTTCGAACCTGCGTGGCCGGGTTCTCGACGTGCTGCTCGAGGAAGGCTTTATCCGCGGCTACTCGCGGGTAGACCACCGCACGGGCGTCAGCGAGTTCGAGATCGAGCTGAAGTACAACAACGGCCAGCCCGCAATTCGCGAGATCAAGCGCGTTTCGACGCCGGGTCGCCGGGTCTACAAGCCGATGCGCGATCTGCCGTCGGTGGCCAACGGCCTTGGCGTGGCCATCGTGTCGACGCCGAAGGGCGTCATGTCGGACACGCGCGCGCGTGACGAGAGAGTGGGCGGCGAGGTGCTCTGCAGCGTCTTCTGACGCTGTATTGCAGTGCTCAAGGCCCGGGTTCCCGGCAGGGGGCCGCAACTGACGGAGCGCCATCGAGCGCTGCAGACGAGACCGAGCAAGAGCTCAAGCGAGCAAGGACGAAAGATTATGTCGCGCATTGGAAAGAAGCCGGTCCCGGTGCCCGCCAACGTACAGGCGACGATTTCGGGCCAGGAAGTCAAGGTCAAGGGCCCGAAGGGTGAGCTGAAGTTCGTCGTACCCGAGGTTCTCAAGGTGGAACAGGGTGCCGACGGCATCACCGTCGCCATGCGCGAAGACACGAAGATGGCGCGGTCCATGTGGGGCATGTCCCGGACCCAGATCGACAACCTGGTCAATGGTGTCGTGAACGGCTATGACGCCGCGCTGGAGATCCACGGCGTCGGTTTCAGGGCGCAGATGAAGGGCAAGGACCTTCAGATGCAGCTCGGCTTCAGCCATGACATTCTCTACAAGATCCCCGAAGGCGTGACGATCCAGCTCGATGGCCCGAAGAAGGACACCATCATCCGGATCTCAGGCATCAACAAGCAACAGGTCGGCCAGGTTGCGGCGGAGTTGCGCGCTTATCGCAAGCCGGAGCCCTATCAGGGCAAGGGCGTGCGCTACGTGGGCGAATATATCCTGCGCAAGGAAGGCAAGAAGAAATAAGCTGAGGAGCGGCCGCCATGAGCGCCCACAATAAGCAGTTTCAGAATCGCCGCACCCGCGTGCGGCGCGCATTGCGCAAGGTCGCTGGAGACCGGCCCCGGCTGTCGGTCTACCGGTCGTCCAAGCATATCTACGCGCAGTTGATTGACGACACGCACGGGCGCACGCTGGCGTCGGCGTCTTCCATCGACAAGCAGCTCAAGGGCTCGCTTGCCAAGGGAGCGGACAAGGCAGCAGCGGCCGAAGTCGGCAAGCTCATCGCGGAACGCGCCAAGGCAGCCGGCATCGACACGGTCGTCTTTGATCGCGGGGCCTACAAGTATCATGGCCGCGTGAAGGCATTGGCTGATGCGGCCAGGGAAGGCGGCCTGAGCTTCTGACGGGCTCGAGGTCCCGGCGCCGGCCCGCGATGGGCGATGGCACCGGAGGACGAAGTTGAAAACGGTCGCGGCGCCAATCTGGCTTTTCACCGCGGCGGCATGGGTAAGGCACCTGGATCGGAATGGGTTCGGGTGGAACTGGGAAGAGGATTGGCACGTGGCACGTAATCCTTCGAGGGACCGCGATCGCGACGACGAGCGTCGGAGTGAGTTCCTGGACAAGCTGGTCGCGCTCAACCGCGTGGCCAAGGTGGTCAAGGGCGGTAAGCGTTTCGGTTTTGCAGCTCTGGTGGTTGTCGGTGATCAGGCGGGCCAGGTCGGCTTCGGTCATGGCAAGGCGCGTGAAGTGCCGGAAGCCATCCGCAAGGCCACGGAAGCCGCGCGCCGCGCGCTGGTTCGGGTGCCGATGCGTGACAAGCGCACGTTGCATCACGACAGCACCGGCCATCACGGTGCCGGCAAGGTCGTGCTCCGCGCGGCGCCTCCGGGAACCGGCATCATCGCCGGCGGCCCGATGCGCGCCGTGTTCGAGATGCTGGGCGTGCGTGACGTCGTCGCCAAGTCGACCGGCACCTCGAACCCCTACAACATGGTTCGCGCCACGTTCGATGCCCTGAAAGCGCAGGAAAATCCGCGCGCGGTGGCAGCCCGTCGTGGCAAGAAGGTTTCCGAGATTGTTGCGCGCCGCAGGGATACTGCTGGTGGCGAGACGGGTGGCGAGGCTCAGGGCGACCAGGCCTGAGGTGAGCACCGGCGAGGGGAGAACGCCTCGTTCCGGCCCGGGGTTGCGGCAAAGCCGGCGCCAGGACAACAGGCGCGGGCTTTACGATTTCAGGATGACGTGACATGGCAGATGCAAAAGCGCCGGCAGGCAAGACAGTGACAGTTGAGCAGTACCGGAGCGCCATCCGTCGTCCGGAAAAGCAGACGCAGACCTTGAAGGGCCTCGGCCTCAACAAGCTGCACCGCAGGCGGACTCTGGTCGATACGCCGGACGTGCGCGGCATGATCAAGAGCGTGGCGCACCTCGTCAGGATCGTCGAAGAAAAGAACTGATGCCGCCTCGCCGCTGACTTCGCGCCAGCCGCAAGGAGTTTTGCCCGGCCTCGCCCAGGCAAGCCAGGTATCGGGAGCTGAAAAGGAGCAAGGGCCATGCGGCTCAACGACATTAAGGACAAGGCCGGCGCCAGCAAGAGCCGTGTCAGGATTGGCCGCGGCATTGGCTCCGGCGTAGGCAAGACCGGCGGCCGTGGTGGCAAGGGTCAGACCGCACGCTCAGGCGTGGCAATCGGCGGCTTCGAAGGCGGCCAGATGCCACTTTACAGGCGCCTGCCGAAGCGGGGCTTCACATCGCGCAACCGCCGCGACATGAACGAGGTCAACGTGGGTACACTGCAGGCCGCAGTGGACACCGGCCGCCTCGACGCCGCGAAGACGGTCGATGTGACAGCCCTCGTCGAGGCCGGCATCTTGCGCCGTCCCCTCGATGGCGTCCGGGTGCTGGGCGAAGGCGAGCTCACGGTGAAGCTGTCGCTGAAGGTTGATCACGCGACGGCGACGGCGCGCAAGGCGATCGAAGGGGCAGGCGGTTCAATCGAACTCATCGAGCGCAAGGTTCTTGCAGCCGACGAGGAGAAGCGGGCCAAGTCTGCTGCCAAGAAGGCCAAGACCGTCAAGAAGAAGGGCGGCGAGGAGGAATAGGCCGCCGTCTGCCGTATCCCAAGCGTGCAGTGCGTCCTTCTGCGACTGTTGCCAGGCCGGGGGCAAGGCACCATGTTAGGGACTGGTTCGACATAAGCGTTGCGCAGATCCTCCATTCGCAAATGAACGTTTCGGCCGTGCAGCCTACGGCACCCCTGCGGTAACCTGGCTGCACCGCCTGAAGGAGCCCAGGCCAGATGGTTTCCGCTGCTGAGCAACTCGCTGCCAACCTGAACTTCGGTGCTTTCGCCAAGGCGGAGGAACTGAAGAAGCGCATCTGGTTCACCATTATCGCGCTCCTTGTCTTCAGGCTCGGCACTTTCATTCCCGTTCCCGGGATCAACCCGGAAAGCTACGCGGACATCTTCCAGCGCAGCTCCCAGGGCATCCTGGGCATGGTGAATTTGTTCTCCGGCGGTGCGATCGAGCGCATGGCCGTTTTTGCCCTCAATATCATGCCGTACATTTCGGCCTCCATCATCATGCAGTTGATGGGGTCGATTCTGCCCTCGCTGGAAGCCCTGAAGAAGGAGGGCGAGGCCGGCCGCAAGCAGATGAATCAGTACACGCGGTACGTGACCGTGGCGCTGGCGACCTTCCAGGCCTATGGCATCGCGCTTGGTCTTGAGTGGCAGGGTGTCGTTTATGATCCGGGCTGGTTCTTCCGTATTTCCACGGTCATCACGCTGGTCGGCGGCACCATGTTGCTGCTGTGGCTCGGCGAGCAGATCACGCAGCGTGGTGTTGGCAACGGTCCTTCGCTGATCATTTTCGTCGGTATCGTGGCCGGTCTCCCTGGCGCCCTGGCCGGCTTGTTCGAGCTGTCGCGCACCGGCAGCCTCGCACCGCAGATCCTCATCCTGCTGATCGTGGTCATGCTTGGAACGGTGGTCGCCATCGTGGCCATGGAGCGTGCGCAGCGCCGCCTGTTGATCCAGTACCCGAAGCGGCAGGCCGCGGGCAACCGCATGTTCCAGGGCGAGGCCTCGCACCTGCCCTTGAAGCTGAACTCGTCGGGCGTCATTCCGCCGATTTTCGCAACGTCGCTGCTGGGCCTGCCGATCACCGCTGCACAGTTCATGAGCAACGGGCAGGCCGGTCCGGAGTGGCTCACCAACTTCGTGGCGTTGCTGGGCCGTGGCCAGCCTGTCTACCTGTTGATGTATGTCGCGTTGATCATTTTCTTCGCCTTCTTCTGGGTCAGCATTGTCGTCAATGCCAAGGAAACCGCCGACAATCTGCGCAAGTATGGCGGCTTCATTCCCGGTATTCGTCCGGGCGCAAAGACGGCGGAATACATTGATTTCGTGTTGACCCGCATCACGGTTCTTGGCGCCATATATCTGGCTGCCGTTTGCGTCTTGCCGGAAATCATGATCGCCTACTGGGCAGTTCCCCTTTATCTCGGCGGCACGTCAATCATGATTGCGGTCAGCGTCACCATGGACACCGTTGCCCAGGTGCAGAGCCACCTGATTGCGCAGCAGTACGAAGGCTTGATCAAGAAGGCGAAACTGCGTGGTGCAAGCCGCCCAGGTCGCCGGTAGAATGGAGGGCACCATGAACTTGATACTTCTGGGACCTCCGGGCGCCGGCAAGGGAACGCAGGCCAAGGAAATAGAGGGCCGGCACAATCTGGCGCAGTTGTCGACAGGGGATATGTTGAGGGCCGCCGTGAAGGCGGGCACCCCGGTTGGCGTCAAGGCCAAGGCCATCATGGAGAGGGGCGAGTTGGTACCGGACGAAGTGGTGATCAACATCATTTCCGACCGTATCGACGAGCCGGACTGCAAACATGGCTTCATCCTCGATGGGTTCCCGCGCACGCTCCAGCAGGCAGACGCACTCGACAGGCTCCTAGTCGCAAAGGGCCGCAAGCTCGACGCTGTGATCGAACTCAAGGTCGATTACAATAAGCTCGTCGAAAGGGTGGTTGGTCGCTACACCTGTGCCAAGTGCGGCGCCGGCTATCACGAGACGTTCAACAAGCCCAGGGTCGAGGGTGTCTGCGACAAGTGCGGCAGCAAGGAATTCACGCGGCGCTCCGATGACAACGCGGAGACCGTGACGACACGCATGATGGCCTACTACCGGGATACGTCGCCGCTTGTGGGCTACTACTACTGTAAAGGCAACCTTCGAAGTGTGGACGGAATGGCCGAGATCGCCAACGTGTCGGCGGCGATCGAGGAGATCATCCGCTCGGTGAAGGCCTAGGTCTGGAGGAGCAGGGCAGGGCCTGTGCGCCGGGATGGCGGCGGGCCAGGGTCAGGCAATTCCATGCAGTGGTCATGCAACGTTATGAATGGGTAACGCCTCGGCCAACGCAAGGGTTGACGAACGGGCTGTTGCCTACCTAAACGATTGGCAGATGTCCTCGCCACGGGCGCTGCTGTCAGAACTTTGAGGTTTATCGCCGGCGTGGCAACGGCAACGACGACGAACGGCGTGGTCGTGCATGGTCCGGCGGACGAGATTGACGAGGAGAAGACGATGACGAGGCGTTGTGAGTTGACGGGCAAGCTGCCGATGGCTGGCCAGCGGCGCAGCCATGCCGAAAACAAG
>JBKDZY010000280.1:0-8425 GCA_047971765.1 Hyphomicrobiaceae bacterium
TGATCTCGATGGCGACAATACGGACATCGATGGTACCAATGTCACCGCTGAATATGTCGGCACCAGTGGCGACGGTGACGATATCAACACAGTACCCGGTTTGGAGCCGGGTAATGCCAACAGCTCGAATTTGAATGGAACCGGAGAGGATTTCGACGCCGGACTGGTCATTGGAACGCAAGGAATTGGCTCCGATGACATATCAAAAACAACATTCTCGCTGGCCGGGTTGTCCCTTGCCGACCTTGACGACATGAGCTTCGGCGTTCGCCTCATGAGCGTTGGGGACGATCGCGAAGGTAGCTGCAAGCTTCTGGGAACACTGGATATACCCGACCCGCCCCCCCAAGAGGACCACTTCTCGGCCCGTGGCATTTCCCACGTCATCCTCCTGCTGGAAAACACGGACGGCGACAACCTGTGGGTCAAGATCGACGACTTCGGCGATGGCGAGTACGACCTCGACAACTGCCTGGATGCGATCAACGCCTGGATCGCCGAGGATTATAGCGGCTACACGCTCAGCGGCCTCGCGGTGAAGCAGGGATCCATCGCCAGCACCGGCGCCCGTCCCTACACCTGGTATGATCTCGATGGCGACAATACGGACATCGATCCAAACACTGAGTTCGATACCTTCTGGCAAGACAATCATGTGGCCAAGAACGGCAACATCGCCGGGAACAGCCTCGACGGAAGCATCGATGTCGCCGAATTGTGCCCTGACATGGCACCACCAACTGAGGACATGCTGATCTCCGTGTAATGGCTTGTTCTGCCGGGCCTTTCCCGGCGAACGCCGACGCCACAGCGACAAGGCGAATGCGGCAGGATCCAAGGGCCTGCCGTCTCCGAACCTTCAAGCTGGACCAACGTCGACGGTCCATGAAAGTCCCTCGATGTCCGACGAGATGCCCCGGCTGGCCGAACTTCTTCATGACCCGATCGAATGGTGGGATGGGCTCACCAGTGCATTGCAGCCCTGGCTGCCGGACTGGTGGCCGCTGGGCCCACAAACCTCGTCCGTTGTCATTGCATCGGTCTCGGTCGTGCTGCTGGTGCGCATCCTGCTTCGGACGCTGTCCGTGCAGGGGCGGCCGCATGACGGAGGCGCCCAGATAGCCAATGGCAACTCACCCCAGGGGCGAAACGCCCCTGCATCGCCCTTGCCCCATCGGCGCGAACTGCCCGCCGCTCTCGCCTCATGCCGATCGGCATTGGGAGGAGTGGCGCTGTTCAGCGGCCTCATCAACCTGCTGATGCTGACCGGCGCCATCTTCATGATGGAAATCTACGACCGCGTGCTGCCGAGCCGGAGCACCCCGACGCTCGTCGGGCTCGCCATGATTGCGGCGGTTCTCTATTCGGCGCAGGGCTTTCTCGAATTCATCCGGGGGCGCATCCTCTCGCGTGTCGGACTGGCTCTCGACGAATCCCTGAGCAGTCGCATCTTCCAGATGTCTCTGTGTCTGCCGCTCATGCAGGGCGCCAAGGCCGAAGGCCATCAGCCACTGCGTGACCTCGACAATATCCGCTCGTTCCTTGCAAGTGGCGGTCCCGGCGCGTTGCTCGACCTGCCGTGGCTCCCCCTTTATCTGCTGGTCATTTTTGCCTTCCATCCCATCCTCGGATTGACTGCGCTCGGCGGCGCACTTCTGCTGGTCGCACTGACGGCCATCGCGGAATGGCGCACGCGGCGTCCCACCAACGAGGCCAACGCGACCGGCAACACGCGCGCGGCGCTTGCCGAGGCCGGCCGCCGCAATGCCGAGGTCGTCGCCGCCAGGGGCAGGGGGCCGACGCTCGCCGCGGCCTGGCAGCAGGCCAACGGCGGGTATCTCGCCCGCCAGCAGGGTGCGAGCGACGTTGCGGGAGGATTCGGTTCGCTCTCACGCACGCTTCGGTTCATGATGCAGTCGGCCATGCTGGGCGTGGGAGCCTGGCTCGTCATCCAGGGACAGGCCACGGCCGGCATCATCATCGCAGGCTCGATCCTGTTCGGCCGGGCCATGGCGCCTGTCGATGGCTGCATCGCAAACGCGAAGAATTTCGTCAATGCGCGCCAGAGCTGGGGCCGACTTTCGCATCTGCTTCAGGCCGTCCCCGCACAAGCCGCACCGATGCCGCTGCCGGCCCCGCGCGGACTGCTGACCGTCACCAACGTATCGCTAGTGCCGCCCGGCGGCGACAATGTTCTTGTGCATCATGTGAGCTTCACCATCGCGGCGGGGAGTGCTGTCGGCGTCATCGGCCCGTCGGGCTCCGGCAAGTCGTGCCTGACGCGGGCTCTGGTCGGCGCGTGGCAACCGGCCCATGGCAAGGTGCGGCTCGACGGCGCCTCGCTCGAACAATGGTCACCGGAAGCGCTTGGCCGGCACATCGGCTACCTGCCGCAGGACGTGGACCTGTTCGCCGGCACCATCGCGCACAACATCGCGCGCTTCGACCCCCATGCCGAACCGGAGGTGATCATCGCTGCCGCCAAGGCCGCTGGTGTGCACGACCTGGTTGTTTCACTTCCCAGGGGCTACGAAACCGAGATCGGTGCCTATGGCGCGGCCTTGTCCGCCGGCCAACGCCAGCGGATAGCCCTCGCCCGGGCGCTCTATCGGGATCCGTTCCTCGTCGTGCTGGATGAACCGAACTCGAACCTCGATGCGGACGGCGAGACCGCCCTGCTCGCTGCGATCGAGGGCGTGAAGGCCCGCGGCGGAATTGCCGCGGTGGTTGCCCACCGCCCCAACGTTCTTGCCGCCGTCGATCGCATCATCGCCATGAAGGACGGCCGTGCCCGACCACCAGTCGCGCGCACCGACGTGCTGCCTGCGCCAGACGGCGAACCTGCCACTGCGCCATCGGAAGGCATTCCGCGCTTGCGCACGTCCCGTGCCACGCTGTCATCCGAGGCTGCCGCCCGCCTGCAGCAGGCGCTGTCAGATGCAACAGCGTCCAATGCGGTCGTCACAGTCGCAACGGAGCCGGCCGAGGGGCGACACGCCAACAGCCGCGGCACGCCGAAGGTTCGCGTTGCGACGATGGAGCGGACCTCCCCCTCCGAGCTGCCAGGGGCAAGATCATGACACGTCATCTTCCCGCACCTCACGCCGATCGTTCGGCAAGCGTCCCCATTGCTCCGATCAATGCACTGGCCGCCATGCGCCGGCTGTTGCGGGCCGGGCTGGTCACCGTATTCCTTCTCGTCGGTGTCGTCGGGGGCTGGGCCTTCGCGACCGAGATTTCCGGTGCGGTACTGGCGCCCGGCTCGATCGTCGTCACCAGCAACGTCAAGAAGGTGCAGCACCCGACAGGCGGCATTGTCGGAGAAATACGGGCGCGCGATGGAGACCATGTGCGGGTGGGCGATGTCGTCATTCGTCTCGACGAAACGGTTACGCGCGCCAACCTGGCCATCGTCACCAAAAGCCTGAACGAACTGACGGCACGCAAGGCTCGCCTTCTGGCCGAGCGCGACCAAGTCGTCCAGATCCGCTACCCCTCTGAGCTGATCGCCCTGGCGGCGACCGATCCGGAGGTCGCCTATCTGGTCGCAAGTGAAAGCAAGGTCTTCCAGCTTCGGTTGGCGGCGCGGTCGGGGCAGAAATCCGTCCTTGGCGAGCGCAAGCACCAGCTCGGGGATGAGATCCTCGGCCACCAGGCGCAGGCGGCCAGCAAGGAAAAGGAGATCGCCTTCATTCATCGGGAGCTCGAAGGCGCGAAAGCTCTCTGGCAGAAGAACCTCATGCCGATCACGAAGCTGACCCAACTGGAGAGGGAAGCGACGCGGCTCACCGGCGAGAGGGCGCAGCTTCTCGCCAGCGTCGCGCAGGCCAGGGGACGGATCAGCGAAATTGCAATGCAGGTGCTGCAGATCGATCGCGATGCAAGCAGCGAGGTCAGCCGCGAGTTGCGCGAGATCGAGGGGAAAATCGGGGAATTGACGGAACGCAAGATCGCGGCAGAGGACCAGATGCGCCGCATTGATATTCGCGCCCCGCAGGATGGCATCGTCCATCAATCCGCGGTCCACACCATCGGTGGCGTGGTCTCCCCGGGCGAGGTCCTGATGCTGATCGTGCCAGACACCGACACGCTGGCGGTGGAAGCGCGGGTCGCCCCACAAGACGTCGATCAACTGTGGCTCGGCCAACAGGCCATGCTCCGCTTCAGTGCGTTCAACCAGAGGACGACGCCCGAGATTTCAGGCACTGTCGAGCGCATCTCGGCGGATGTCACCAGGGAGGAAAGGAACGGGCAGACGTTCTATACGGTGCGCATCATTCCCGCACCGGGTGAGGTCGCGCGTCTGGGCACCGTGAAACTCGTCCCGGGAATGCCGGTGGAGGCCATGATCAAGACGTCCGATCGCAAGGTGATTTCGTACCTTGTCAAGCCGCTGCAGGATCAGATCGCGCGGGCATTCAGGGAGAACTAGACCAGTTCCGGCAAAGCCGGAGCCGGTCTGGCTTGTTTGGGCTCGTGTCAGCGCAGCTTGAAGTGCACGGGCACCGACAACGTGATATCGGTTTTGCCCAAGCCTTCGGGGGGAACGGGAAAGGGCGTTGCGCGCTTGAGAATGGCGATCGCCTCCGCATCCAGGTCCGAAAAGCCGGACGTGGCGCCAATTTCGGCATGAACGAGCCGCCCGCGACGGTCAATCTTGAACCTGACGATGACGGTGCCCTGGTGACGGCTCCTTCGAGCGCCCGCGGGATAACGCTTGTTGCGCTCGCTCCGGTCCAGAATCCGGCTCTGCCACGCAGTGAGCGCCTTTTTCATGGCTTCTGTCGGCGAACCAATCGACGGGGCGGCTGCAACCGGCGCGGTCCTGGTGGCCACGACATGGGGGGCCGATGCTGCCTCGGCTGGCGCACTGACGGATGGCGCAGCGGGGGCTGGCTTGCTGACCGCCTCAGGTTTGGGCGCCGGCGGCAGCTCACCATCCGAACGGCCCGGGAGTTCAGGCAGGTCCGGCAGGGGTGGTTCATTTGACACCTGCTCGGTTGTTTTTTTAGGTGGCACCTCGGGCGTGGCCGGCGGAGGGGCAACCGCTGCGGAGGCTGCGCGAGCCTGTCGTGGCGGGCCGGATGGAGCATCCTTGGGCGCATCCATCAATGCGACAGCTTCGGGCGCGATGTCGACCGCGAACGCGCCCGACGTCACATCCGCCACCACCGGTGCGCTCTGCCGGCCCAGCAGCAGCGCCGCCTCGGCATGGACGGCACCTACCACGAGCGCACATGCCGTCCATCGCGCCGCGACCTTCACCACAGCCATGCGATCCGGACCGCTGGTCACGGCGCCTTCTCCAGCGCCACCAGGGAGACCTTGCGCAAGCCGGCCTCGTTGAGGCGCATCATGGTCTCCATGATCACACCATAAGGAACGCTCTTGTCGGCCCGCAGATAGATGCGTTGCGAGGTATCGTGCTTCACGGCGGCCAGCAGCGCCGCCACCATCCCGGGTTTCGCCACCGCTTCCTCGCTGATGGCGAACGAGCGATCGGCCTTGATGGTGAGAAACACGGGCTTGGCGGGCCGGTTCGCAGGCTTGGCGGCAGCCGCTGGCAGGTCAACCGCGACATCAACGGTCGACAAGGGGGCTGCCACCATGAAGATGATGAGAAGCACGAGAATGACGTCGATGAAGGGCGTCACGTTGATGTCGTGGATCTCTTCGGGGCCTTCGCCACCGTTATCCAGTCGAACGGCCATGGCCTACTCCGTTACATGTGCTGTCGTGGACAAGGATTGCTGCGCCCGATCGAGATCGCGGCTTGCGAGACGCAGCACTTCCGCGGCGGCATCGGCCAGAACGGCGCGATAACCCGCGATCGAGCGGGAGAAGATGTTGTAGATGACGACCGCAGGGATCGCGGCCACCAGGCCCACCGCCGTCGCGAGAAGCGCCTCGGCAATGCCTGGCGCGACCACGGCGAGATTGGTGGTATTCGCCTTCGATATGCCGATGAAGCTGTTCATGATGCCCCATACGGTGCCGAACAATCCCACGAACGGGCCAGTCGATCCGATCGTTGCAAGGACACCCGTGCCACGTTGGATGCGTCGCCCCTCGGCTGCCTCGAGGCGGCCAAGGATCAAGGCAATACGCTCCTTCACGCCGTCTACCGGCATCGCGACACCTGACAGGTCGAGTTCGTCGAGGGCGGCGGCTGCAAGTTTCGCGACCAGGGAGCGGTTCCCCACAGCCGTTGCCGCCTCGGCAAGCGTGCGGGCATGACGCAAGCTCGCGAGATCGCGCTTCGCGGACCGGCGCGCGGCGAGGAGCTCGAGGGACTTCGCGAGCCACACGGTCCAGGTCGCAATGGACGCGCATGCCAGGCCGATGAGCACACTCTTCACGACGATGTCGGCGCCGAGAAACATGCCAAGCGGTGTCAGGTCGCTCGGCAGCGGACCGCCAGTGAACGGAGAGGCAGCAACCGCCCCGCTGGCTGCTGCCATGAGACAACCGCTTGCCGTCGTCGCAATGGCCAACAGCATTCCGAGAGGGCCAACCGGTGATCGTCTGGCCTTGCCAGATGGACTGGAATAAGGGCGCCGTCTCATCATCGGGCCCAGCATCCGCTGCGTTGGCATCCCTGCAGATGCGCTGCGTGGCGACACGTTCTCTCCGCATCCTGTTCGGCGGCCTGCCTGGTGGGCATGGTGTTGCCGGAGACAGTTCGCCAGGTGTTGCGCCCGCCGCCATAACCATAGGTGCTGCAGATCCATTGGTGATTGCCGGCCGCCTGCGCCGCAGCGACTGCGGGTGCTGCAAACATGGCCGCGCCGGCGACGCACAGCAGGCCAAGGATCGAGATCGATTGTTTCATGACAACTCCTGGGTATTAGCCGCCCGGCGGGGGCCTGCCGGCCCCGCACCGCCAGCATCAAAACTTCACCGACCCGTAGAGGCGCACATTGCGCCCCGGTTGCAGCACCTCGTCCTTCTTGAACGACGCTGAATTGCGCACATCGTCGTCGAGCAGGTTCTCGCCCTTCAGGCCGACGGTGAATTCCGGGGTAATCGCACCATGGGAACCGAGCTTGAACGTGTAGTCGATGCCCGCGTTGAGCAGCGTGTAGCCGCTGGTCGGCGTTTCGTTCAACGCAATCTCGTCGTGCCGGAATGCGTGCAGTACGTCGACCCGCGCGCGCAGACGGCCGTCACGGTAGTAGACGCCTCCCCCCAGGCGGTGTGGTGGAATGCGCGGGACGTTCTCGTCATCCTCGAAGCGGGCCTGCACGAAGTCATAGCGGCCGGAAACGCCCCAGACACCGCGCCAGATCCGTGACACATCATATTCACCGGAAAGCTCGGTGCCGTAGAACCTGGCATCGCGCTGGTTGAAAATAACCTCCTTCAGCTCACCCGCATCGCCGGGCGCGCAGGACCCCAGATCGTCATCGCAGCTCTGGCCAGTGAGGTGACGGAAGATGAAGCCGTTGTAGCGGGTATAGTAGGCCGACACGTCGAAACGGAACCGTCCCTTGTCGCGCTTGAAGCCGGCTTCGATGGTCTGCGATTTTTCCTCGTGGAGATCCGGGTTCCCCAGTTCGAACGTGCCAGTTGCCTCGTGTGCCCCTTTCGAGAACAACTCCTGGGCTTCCGGTGCGCGCTCGGCGTAGAGGCCCGTCAGCCGTGCAACGACACCCAGCGGCAGGTCATAGAGCAATCCGGCGCTGCCACTGGCGGTATTGAAGGACTTGTCATAGTCGACAAGTATTCCGCCGGCACTTACGGGTTCGGCGTAGGTTGCTCCTTTCACGGAGTCGTTCTGCACCCTGATACTGCCGAGAACCCGAAGACGCGGCGTGACCTGCAATTCCTCGAACAGGAAGCCAGCCGTCTTCCGGGTAGTGCTGGGTTCGATCAGGTTGTCGCCTTCGAAGCTCAATCCGGTCAGGTCACGCTTGGAGACCTGTATGCCGGCCGTACCACGCAAGGCTCCCAGTGGGGTCCAGACGCGGGCGTGGTCGATTTCGGCACGCCCCTCGTAGGCCTTGTTGATAAACCGCGAACCGACGGCATCGCCGCCAACGGCATCATCAAAGACCAGTTCGTTGTGGGCATAGTCCGCGTAGCCGAATGAAGCGCGAATGGCCGAGAGGCCCATGTCTCGGATACGCCATTCGCCCTTGGCGGTGAACCTTTCCTGGTGCAGGTCGATGCGCGACTTCTCCTCGGCCGACTCGATTCCGGGGACACCGTAGAGGCTGGCGAAACGCGCATACGAGATGCCGGCAAATCCATCCTTCCAGACGTAGGAGCCGCCCACCGAGGCACCATTGCTGTCGACGAACGAGTTTCGCTGGATACCCTGCGGCGTATGGTAGTCGTCGGCGCGGCGTGCGAAGGCGCCGCCTTGGATGACAAAGCCGCGCGATCCGACTGCGGATCTGATGCAGCCATCACGGCCATTGTC
>JBKDZY010000281.1:0-9092 GCA_047971765.1 Hyphomicrobiaceae bacterium
GCCAGCAAGCGCGGCTTCGACATGCTCATGCTGACCTCCGATCTTGCCGGCAAGGCTTCCGGCGTGCGTCAGCAGCTCGACACCTTCAAGGCCCAGGACGGCTGAAGAGGCCGGATCGCAACCACATCAGGGCCGGCACCGCGATGGCGACGACATCGCCTGCTGGCCCCGGGGTCAGGGCACACAGTATCCCAACCCCAATATCCTGCTCCCGGTCCCCCCGGCTTCGCTGCGCCAACTCAGACCGCGCCTTTGGCCTTCAGGGCCTTGGTGTCGGCAGGCGCTACACCCAGCAGGTCCTCGAGCAAAGCCTCCGTGTGCTCTCCGAGCATGGGCGGACGGCTGTAGCTGACGGGACTGTCCGACAGTTTCAGCGGGCACCCGACCGTCTTGAAGCCTTGCGGGCGGTTGGGATATTCCATGTCCACGATCATGCCGCGCTCGATCAGATGCGGATCGGCCAGCACTTCCCCGGTATCCTGGCACGCACCGCACGGCACCCCCGCATCGGCCATCACTTTCATCACATCGAACTTCGAGCGCTGCATCGTCCATTCAGCAATGATCGCATCCAGCGCCGCCCGGTTTTTCCAGCGGTCCGGATTGGTCTTGAACAGCGGATTGCTTTCCAGGTCCGGCCGCTCCATGGCATTGCAGAAGGCCGTCCACATCTGCGGTTGGGCATAGATGTAGACATAATCGTTGGGCCCGCCGGGTGCGCAGGGATAGGCGGTGCCGGGCACATTCTGGCCAAGCTGGTTGCCGGTGCGCGCGGGCACGCCGTGGCGCTGGTGTTCGCGCAGCGAGATGCGGATGAGATTGAGCACGGCTTCCTGCATGGCCACTTCGACATGCTGGCCCTTGCCTGTGGCGTGGCGCTGGTTCAACGCCGCCAGAATGGCAATCGCCATGTGCATTCCGGTTCCCGAATCGCCAATCGCGGGCCAGTTGTAGGTTGGCGGCCCGTCCGCGTACCCGGTGACGCTCATGGCCCCGCCCATGGCCTGCGCGATCGGCTCATAGGCCTTGAAGTGCGCATTGGGCCCGGACGTGCCAAACCCCTTGATGGTGGCGTAGATGAGCCGGGGATTGATCTTCTCGAGCGCCGGCCAGCCGAGCCCCAGACGGTCCAGCGCGCCCGGACCGAAGTTCTCGATCAGCACATCGGACTTGGCGATCAGCTTGCGAAACAGGTCCTTTCCCTCGTCCGTTTTCAGGTTGAGGGTCAACGATCGCTTGTTGGCGTTGAAAACCAGGAAGAATAGTTCGTCGTTGTTCTGGGCCCGCGCGACATCACCGGCCTTCGGCTCTTCGAGCTTGATCACGTCCGCACCGAGAAACCCCAGCATCTGGGCACACGCGGGCCCAGCCTGGTTGTGCGTCAAATCGAGAACGCGGACGCCGGTAAGTGCCTTCTGCATGAACCCAGACCTTCCCTCTAGCAGTTCCATTGAAGTCATCATGTTGCGCACCGCGCCGGCCCAACCGCGCAAGCGATGGCACCGGCGCGGCTGGCTCGTCGTCAGTTCGGCAGGATCACAGCCTTGCCGGTCTTCTGCTGGTCGAAGAGCTTGTAGGCCTCGTCCGCCTGGTCGAGCCGCCAGCGATGCGTGAACAGCTTGTCGACCGCGATCTTCTTGTCGGCCACAAGCTCGGCGCACTCCGCCTGCCCCTGCTTTGAGAACGTCCACGACCCGACCAGGGTCACCTGGCGGCGAAGCAGATCCGGCGACACGTCCAGGGTCACGTTGCCACGCTCACCGACGTAGCAGGCCGTGCCCCACGAACGGACGGACCGCACCACCTGGGCCCGGGCTTCCGGATTCGACGAGCAGTCGAGCGTCTTGTGCGCGCCCTCTCCGTGGGTGAGTTCGCGGATCGCCTCGACCGGATCGTTGCCAAGCGCGTCGATCACGACCTCTGCACCGAATTCCTTGGCAAGGTTGCGGCGCTCTTGGCTGACGTCGAGGGCAATCACCCGGGCGCCCATCGCCACCGCAAGCTGGGTGGCAGACAGGCCGACGGGCCCCTGGCCGAAGATGGCGATGGTTTCGCCGCCCTGCAGTTGCAGGCGCTTCAACGCGCCCCAGGCGGTACCCGTGCCGCAGGAGATCGCAGCTCCCGTCTCGAACGACAGCTCGTCGGGCAGATGCACCAGCGTGTGGGCCGGGCACTTCATGTAGTGGGCATGTCCACCGTTGGCACCCGACCCGTACACGGTCGTGCCGTCGAGGCACATTTGTGTCCAGCCGCCACGACAATGCTTGCACCCGCCACAACCGTCGTAATGGTGACACATCACGCGCTGGCCGATCCGCGCCTCCTTCTCGCTGACGTTGGACCCGACCGCGACCACCACGCCGCACGGCTCGTGACCGGCAATCGTGCCAGCTTCGCGCTTGATGCCGCCCGCAACCGTTCCCGGTGTCGGCGGGGGCGCCCGGTAGGTATGAAGATCGGAACCGCACATCCCTGACGCCTTGATTTCAAGCACCACATCGCGCGGCCCAGGCGCCGGGTCCGGAAAGTCCCTGACTTCCAGCTTGCGGTCACCCAGAAATACAACGCCCTTCATTCCGTCTCTCCTTCGGTTCAGCTTCCCGCCCCGGCCCGCTGCGTGCGAACCGTGCAGACATGTTGTCCGGACAAGCTTAGCACAGCCGGCACGCGCGTCACCTGGGACTTGTGCCGCCCTCGCGCTTGGGTCACCGTGACACGGAGAAAAGGCCAACGCACACGGCCACGGGCACAATGCGGGATGCTCCGGCGCACCCGCTCCGGCACACAACTTTTTGGCGCAAGACGGAGATTTCGACATGGCGATCGAACGAATGGACCACTTCACGATCCTGACCAGGGACGCCGAGGCAACCGCGAAGTTCTATGCCGACATGCTCGGCTTTGAAAAAGGCGACCGACCCAACTTCCCGTTCCCGGGGGTATGGATGTGGAGCGGCGGCAAACCGATCCTCCATGTCATTCAAAGACCCGACATCCCCGAAGGTACGGGCGTGCTCGACCACATGGCGTTCTGGGGCACGGGCCTCGCGGGCTACATCGAGAAATTGAAGGCGCGCAACCTGAAATATGACCTGCGCCGCCTGCCTGCCGGTGGCTTTGGGGCAGGCACCTGGCAATTGTTCTTCCATGATCCCAACGGCGCCCGCGTCGAGATCGACCTTGATGCCGGCGAGGTTGCACCGGACGGCGCATGACCCGTCGGACCGGCGAGCGCGGCATCATCGCAACACTCTGTAGGCGCATATGCCGCCCACCACCATTTCGCCCCAATCCAGACACGCGGGCGACGTTGATGTGTCCGCGTCGCGCTAACGTTTGTGTTGGGGAACACTGGACGCGGTTATCCGCCCAAGGTGTCCCAGATGGGCCTCACAGACGTCGCGATGGGGCGCACTGCTGACGGGGTAGCAGTGCGCCCGCGAAACAAGCGTGCGGCTGCCGGCGCATTCCCTGCTGCACGGTCACAATCTGCGTACACCCCGCCTCCCGCACAGATCAAAAACCAGTTTGCCAACCGGATCACACACGGGCTGGCGCTCGCCAGCGTGCCGCGTATGATGCGGATCGCCGACAAAGGGAGCCATTCATGACCACCGACCCGCATGCGCCCATATCCAGCCTGGTTGCCTCCCTCGCCAACGGGGAGACGACAGCCCGGAAGCTGGTCGAAGCGGCATTGCAGCGGATCGCCGATACCGGAGGCGAAGGTGCCCGCGCCTTCATCAAGGTCGACCAGGACGGCGCACGCCGCGCCGCCGATGCCCAGGACCTCCTGCGGCAGGCAGGCGCAGCAACATCCCCGCTCGCGGGCATCCCCGTCGCCATCAAGGACCTCGCCGACATCCAGGGCCAGGTCACCACAGCCGGCTCCAGGGCCCTGGCAGACCGCGCGCCCGCAACCGCCGATGCGCCCGTTGTCGCCCGCATGCGTGCCGCTGGCCTCGTCATTCTTGGCCGGACCAACATGACCGAGTTCGCCTATTCCGGCATTGGCGCCAATCCGCATTACGGCACACCATCCCCGCCCTGGGACCGGGCCAACAGGCATATCCCTGGTGGATCGTCATCGGGCTCAGGCGTCGCCGTGGCAGACGGCATGGCCGCTGCGGCACTCGGCACGGATACGGGCGGCTCCTGCCGCATCCCGGCGGCCTATTGCGGCGTCACCGGCTTCAAGCCGACCGCCCGCCGCGTACCGACCGCCAACGTCATTCCCCTTTCGACGAGCCTCGATTCCATCGGTCCGCTCGCGCGCACCGTTGATTGCTGCGCTCTCGTCGATGCGGTCATGGCCGGCGAGAAAATCGCGCCGGCACAATCTGTTCCGCTGAAGGGACTACGCTTTTTCGTTCCCGAAAACACGGTGTTGGACAACATGGACACCGAGGTCGCCGCTGACTTCGAGGGCGCGCTGAAAGCCCTGGCCAACGCAGGCGCCCACATCCAGCGTGGCCACTTCGCCCCCTTCGACCTGATCCCCGCAACCCTGAACAAGGGCGGACTGGCCGCTGCCGAAAGTTACGCCTGGCACCAGGATCTGATCGCTGGCAGGCAGAACCTCTATGACCCCAACGTCGCCGCGCGCATCATGATGGGAGCAGAGCAGTCGGCGGCAGAACTCATTGCCACCATGGACGCACGCAAGGCGGCCATCACGGCCTACGAGACGGCCCTGCAGGACTATGACGCAATCCTGTCGCCCACGTCGCCCATCCTGCCACCGCGCATTGCAGATATCGAGATCGAGGCCAATTTCCGCCGCCTCAACATGCTGAGCCTGCGCAACACCCTGATGATCAACGTCGTGGATGGCTGCTCCATCGCCCTGCCGATGATGCAGCGTGGCGCACCACCAACAAGCCTCATGATCTCCGCTCGCGCCATGGCCGATCGACGCCTGTTCGGCATCGCGAAGTCAGTCGAGCAGGCATTGGCAAGGGCGTAAACCACGAGCGGGGCTACGCGCTGCCGATCAATATGCCGGCAGCGAACACGATCAGTCCGCCAAGAACCACCTCGAAGGCCGCCTGCAGGAAGCGGGTGTCCATGTACTTGGACCTGATCCAGGCGATCACCCACAGTTCGATCAACACGATGAAGATCGCGACCGACGTCGCGACATAGAAGTTCGGAATGAGGTAGGGCAGCGTATGACCGAGGCCGCCAACCATGGTCATGAGCCCGGTCACCCAGCCCCGCAGCATCGGACGCCCGCGTCCCGTCAGCGAGCCATCATCCGACAATGCTTCGGCAAACCCCATCGAGATGCCGGCGCCGACCGAAGCCGCCATGCCAACCAGAAATGTCTGCCAGGTGTCATGCGTGGCGAAAGCGGCCGCGAACAACGGCGCCAGGGTTGACACCGATCCATCCATCAGGCCGGCAAGACCCGGTTGCACGATCTGCAGCACGAACATGCGGCGCCGGGCTTCTTCTTCGTCGTCCTGTGCACTTTCCGTCAGGTGTTCCTCGCCAAGTTTCTGGGCAAGGGACACATGCTCCCGTTCCGCCGCCGCCAGATCACCCAGAAGTTTGCGGATGCCGGTGTCTGTCGAGCGTGCCGCAGCCTTCTCGTAGAACATCCGCGTTTCATACTCAATGGCCTCGGCCTGCTTGCGAACCTTGTCGAGCCCCAATGGCTTGACCATCCACAACGGCTCATGATGCAGGAACCCTTTGACATCCTGCCGGCGGATCAAGGGAATGTGTGTACCGAAGCGCTCCGTATAGGAATCGATCAACCAGCGCCGATGTTCGTTTTCCTCTTCAGCCATTTCCGTGAAAACTTTCGCGGAAGCTGGAAAACTCTCCTTGAGAGCATCGGCGTAGTCGGAATAGATGCGCCCATGCTCTTCCTCGAGGCTGATGGCCAGAGCCAGGACTTCCTGCTGGCTGAGCTCCGAGAATTTCCGCATGATCCACCTTTGATTGATTTTGTGCGCCGCACCATGAATTAGAATAGTTCTAAATCACGAAATGGCAACCCCAGTGGGCGCGAACGGGTTGCGCCAAAACGCGGCAGTCCATCAGGCACGGCAGCAGCAAGGGTTTGCGCGACACCGGAACGTCCGGTCATCGCCACTTGCGCTGATGTCGTCTCCCATGTTCAGTTCATCCGGGACCTGAATGGGCACCCTGCGAGGGCGCGGCGACAAGCCCCCTGGCAGGCGGGCCTGCAATACAACGGAGTGGGCGATGCAGCAGAAATGGGCTGAATTCCAGGGACGCATCGAGGATGACCGGCTCGTGTCCGGCAAGGGGCATTACATTTCGGATGTGGCCCTCGATCGCATGTCCTACGGAACGGTCGTCCGTGCACCGGTCGCCCATGGCGCCATAACGTCCATTGAGACCGCCGATGCCTCCGCCATGCCCGGCGTGCTCGCCATCTACACCGCCGACGACATCGCAGCCGATGGCATCGAAGACTTTCCAGGCACAATCAAGTTGCCCGGTTCCGATGGCAAGCCTGCATTTCCGGCACGTCGCCCCGTGCTCGCCCGCCAACGCATCCGCGCCGTCGGTGAACCGGTTGCCTTCGTCGTAGCCGAAACCGAGGAGCAGGCCATCGCGGCAGCCGAAGCCGTCATCGTCATGACCGACGACCTGCCGGCCATCGTCACGCATGAAGCCGCCCGCCAGCCCGATGCGCCAACCGTCTGGGACGAGGTGCCGGACAATGTTGGCTTCGTATGGACACGCGGCGATGCGGCCAGGACAGACGCCGCCATCGCAGGCGCAGCCCATGTCACACGCTTGAGATCGAACGTCAGCCGCGTCAATGCCCTCTCCATGGAACCGCGCGGCTGCATGGGCGATGTCGATGAAGCCGGCCGCCTGGTGCTTTATGCCGCCAACCAGAGCCCCCACATCCTGCGCAACGGCGTCGCCGCCATGTTCAAGGTACAGCCGGATGACGTGCGCGTCGTCGCTGGCGATGTCGGTGGTTCGTTCGGCATGAAGAGTGGCACCTATCCTGAAGACATCCTGGTGCTCTTTGCCGCCCGCAGGCTCGGCCGGCCGGTGCGCTGGATCTCGGCCCGCACGGAAAGTTTCCTGGCCGACGACCATGGCCGCGACATGGGCGTCGATGCGCTGCTTGCGCTCGACAAGGATGGCAGGTTCCTGGCACTCAAGGCCGACTACACCGTCAACATCGGGGCCTATCTGTCCGGTCGCTCCCTGTTCATGACCAACAATATCGGCGGCGTTCCAGGCGTCTACCGTATTGGCGCAATCGCGGCATCGATTACCGGCGTCTACACCAACACCATGACCAATGCGCCCTACCGTGGCGCGGGCCGTCCCGAAGCGACCTACACCATCGAGCGCCTGATTGATCTTGCCGCGCGGGAACTGGACATCGACCCGTTCGAGCTGCGCGTGCGCAACCTCATCGAGCCCGAGGCAATGCCCTACGACACAGGGCTGATCTTCGAGTACGACTGCGGCGAGTTCGAAGGCAACATGATGGAAGCCTCCCGCATTGCAGACCGCGCCGGGTTTGCCGCCCGCCGCGAGGCCTCCAGGAAGAAGGGGCTGCTGCGCGGACTGGGCATCGCCAATCCCATCGAGGTCGCAGGCGGCCCCTTCAGCCAGCCCGCCAAGGACATGACCCGCGTCGCTGTCGGCTCCGATGGCCGGGTCAAGGTGTGGGCCGGCGCCATGTCGACGGGCCAGGGCCTGGAGACCATGATGGTCGATCTCGTCGCCAGGGAACTCGGTGTCGATCGCGCCGACATCGACTACGCTTTTGGCGACACCGACAACCTGCCGGAAGGCCGCGGCAATGGCGGGTCGTCGGCAGCCCCCGTTGGCGCATCGGCCACCATGCTGGCAGCGAAGCAGGTCGTGGCAACCGGCAGGTTGATCGCCGCCGAACTGCTCGAAGCCACGCCTGACGACATTGATTTCGAGGAGGGCCGCTTTCCGTTGCGCGGTACCAACCGCTCGGTGAGCCTGGCCGAGGTCGCAGCCAGGGCCGCCCAGAAGAACCCCACCGGACTGATGGAGGAGGCCAGGTTTGCGCCCCCGACTGTCACCTATCCCAACGGCTGCCACCTGTGCGAGGTGGAGATCGACCCGGAAACAGGCGTGACCCGCATCCTGCGCTACACCGTGGTGGAGGACATCGGCACCGTTCTCAACATGACGCTCGCCCACGGCCAGATCCAGGGCGGTGTCGCCATGGGCATCGGACAGGCGCTCGGCGAACTCATTCGCTACGACGAGGACTCCGGCCAGCTCGTCACCGGCTCCTTCATGGACTACCAGATGCCCCGCGCAGACGAGATCCCGCTGGTCGAGCTGACCACCAAGCCTGTCCCCACCAAGGTCAATCCGATCGGTGCGAAGGGCGTGGGCGAAGCGGGCACCGTCGGCGCCATGGTGGCCGTGATCAATGCCATATGCGATGCGCTCGCACCTCACGGCATCCATCACATGGAAATGCCCGCGACACCCGCCCGTGTGTGGGAGGCGATCCAGAAGGCGAAGGCAAAGGCCGAGTGAAACGCCGACTGTTCCGCACCCCCGCCCCTCCACCATCCACCATCCCGGCGTCGTTTGCCGGAATGGTGTCTACGGTCACCCTAGCGACAGTCCACCATCGACCGAAATCACCTGGCCCGTGATGTGGCGCGCCTCCGCCGACAGCAGGAACGCGATCAAGGCCGCAATATCCTCGGGCTCGGCGATTCGGCCAAGTGGCGTCATGGCGGCAGCCGCCTTCCACGAGTCGGCGTTGAGTGCACTGTGCCCGCCATCCTTGCGGGTATAGCCGGGCGCAACGGCATTGACCGTCACCCCGAACGGCGAAAGTTCGCTCGCCAATGTCTTGACCAGCGCTTCGCCAGCCGCTTTCGCCGCAGCCGTCGTCGGAAAGATGGCCCCCGGAGCGAATCGATGGGCCACGAACGACGACAAGTAGACGAGACGCCCTTGCGGCGATTGCGCGATGACATCCTGCACGGCCTGCGCCAGCTCGAGAAAAGCCCCCGCCATGGTGCCGACCGCCCGGTCGAAATCAGTCCTTTGAATGTCGGCCGTTGAGCGCCGCTCCGCAAACCCGG
>JBKDZY010000282.1:0-3087 GCA_047971765.1 Hyphomicrobiaceae bacterium
TCCCGGTGGGCTGACTTTCTTCGTCCCTCCTGCCATAAAACTGCGGGATAAGACGACAACGATGTGCATCGCATTCTAGGAGGCGAACGATATGGACGGAGCGACCGGCAAATGGACGGGCAGGATCGAGGATGACGCTCTGCTGCGCGGCGAGGGAAAATACGGTGATGACATAAAGCCTGCCGGCACAGCTGCTGCCATCTTTGTGCGCTCTCCTCACGCCCATGCGCGCATCAACAGCATCGACACCACCGAAGCATCTGCGATGGCAGGCGTGATAGCAGTATTGACTGCCAAGGATTTCGAGGACTCCGGTCTTGGTTCGGTCTCTGGGCCTGTGCCGATCCCGGGCTGGTCAGGACCGGGCCCGAATGTGCCGTTCCGCCCCGTTCTGGCGACCGACCGCGCCATGCATATCGGCCAACCGGTTGCTCTGGTTATTGCCGAAACGGAAGCTCAGGCGCAGGACGCCGCCGACATGGTGGCGGTCGATTATGAGCCTCTGGATCCGGCGATCAATGTCGAGAGCGCCGCTGCAGGCTCACCTCAGCTCTGGGATAACGCTCCGGGTAATCTCGCGCTCGACTGGTCGGCGCCGAACGATCCTGATGGTGCCAGGCGCAAGGCTGTCGACGACGCAGTTGCCGCTGCCGCCCACGTCACCAGGATCAGGATTTATAACCAGCGCATTGCTGCTGTTTCCATGGAGCCGCGTGTCGCCACTGCTAGTTATGATGCATCCAAAGAGAAATACACGCTGCGCACCGGCACCCAGGGTGTTGCCGGCATCCAGATGCAAACCGGTATGGCGATGAAGCTGGGCGCCGATAAGCTCCGGGTGCTGACCGATGATGTCGGCGGTGGCTTTGGCATGAAGGCGTCAGGCTATCCGGAATATCCTGCCCTGCTGTTGGCCGCCCGGCAGGTTGGCCGGCCGGTGCATTGGGCGTCCACACGTTCGGAGGCCTTTGTCAGCGATAACCAGGCCCGCGATCAGTTGTTCACGGCTGAACTGGCGCTCGACAAGGACGGCAAGATACTGGCGATGCGGATACAGGATCTTGCTAATCTTGGAGCGTATCTGACCGGGGTCGCGCTGTACTGCAACACCGTGCATCTGACTGGCTGTCTGCCGACTGTGTATGACATTGCCAACATCGTGGTCGACTCCAAGGGCATCTTCACCAACGAGGTGCCGATTGGTCCGTATCGCGGAGCAGGCCGGCCAGAAATCAACTATCTGGTTGAGCGGCTGATCGACAAGGCGGCACGTGAAATGGCGATCGACCCGGCTGAAATTCGCCGTCGCAACCTGATCCGGCCTAGTCAGCTGCCCTACAAGACATTTGTCGGTGGATCGTTTGACAGCGGTGACTTCCCCGGGGCCTTCGACAAGGCGCTGAAGGCCGCCGACTATGATGGTTTCAAGGTGCGCAAGGCTGAGGCACACGCCCGTGGCAAGCGTCGCGGCATTGGCATCGGCTGTTTCCTGGAGATCTCCGGCGGCCATCTGGAAGAGGCTGCAGCTATCAGGTTCCCGGGTGCCGGCATCATTCACGCCAGCATCGGCGCATCACCCCAGGGGCAGGGCCATTTGACCGTGTTCGGCAAGCTGGTGGCTGATCGGCTCGGTCTGCCTGCCTCGGCGGTTCAGATCCAGTGCGGGGATTCCGACCGCGATGTGCCGGGCATGGGTGCCGTGGCGTCGCGTTCCGCGATGCTGGTCGGCAGCGCGTTGGCCGTCACTGCAGACAAGGTGATCGAGAAGGGCAAGGCTGCGGCTGCGCTTCTGCTTCAGGCAGGTGCGGAGGAAGTAACTTACGAGGCAGGTGAGTTCAAGGTTGCAGGCAGCGGCAACAAGATCACTTTATTCGAGGTGGCAGAACGTGCGCCGGAACTCGTCAGTCAGGGCGCACTGAAGGAGACAATGGATACCCAGGGCGATGTTCATACCGCACCGTCCTTTCCCAATGGCTGCCATATTGCAGAGGTTGAGATTGACCCGGACACAGGTGAACTTGCGATCGTGAACTACGTTGCCGTCAGCGATTGCGGCAACGTCCTGGACACCGTGATCCTCGAAGGACAGGTGCATGGCGGGGTCGCGCAGGGGCTGGGCCAGGCCATTCTGGAGCAGATGGTTTACGACCCCGAAAGCGGTCAGGTGCTGACGGGATCGTTCATGGATTACGGTATGCCGCGCGCAGGTGACGTACCCCGCCTGCAGGTCTTGCATCATTCCCATGCCTGTACCACCAACCCGGTCGGGGCCAAGGGCGTCGGAGAATCCGGCACGACAGCTGCACCAAGCGCGCTGGTCAATGCGGTCATCGACGCAATGCCATCCCCTGCCACTGCCTTGATGGATATGCCCATGACGCCGGAGAAGATCTGGCGCGCCTTCCGGGCATGACGAGGTCTAGACCAACTCCAGCTTAGCCGGAATCGGTCCAGATTGTTTTCCTTCTCGGACCTACCAGCTTTCGGCTTGGCCTTGCATGGGCGCGGCGCATAAGCGCTGGGCCGCGGTTGCGGCCTGAGCGCTTCCACTTAACTCTGAAGCGCTATAGCTGGCTGTCATTGCCGCTCATTCCTGCTCGATTGTCGCATGCCGAGCTCGAGCGTGCCGCAATGACAGCCCTGTCCGCCTTGGCGCGGATCGTCATCGCAGCATCCGTCCGTCAACCCTTGCTCGATACCGTGCACCGCGGCACCAGGGGCATTATCAGACACATGGCCTTGAAACGGCGCGCGTTCGCGCGTATTTGATCGCGGTTGAGCGAGCCAGTGCAGAGAGCTTACCGCTCCCCCCACCAGCAGGATGAACACGATGGGCTATAAGGTTGCAGTAGTTGGTGCCACGGGCAATGTGGGCCGGGAAATGCTCAATGTGCTGCATGAGAGGAAATTTCCAGCCGATGAAATCGTACCGTTGGCTTCGCGCCGATCCATTGGCGTCGAGGTGTCGTTCGGTGACTCCGTTCTGAAGTGCCGCGATCTGGAGACGTTTGATTTCAAAGGTACGGATTTCTGCTTGATGTCAGCCGGATCAACGGTCTCCAAAGAGTGGAGCCCGAAAATCGGGGC
>JBKDZY010000283.1:0-1555 GCA_047971765.1 Hyphomicrobiaceae bacterium
TGCGTAAAGCGAGCTCAAATTTGTCGAAGAGTCCATGGTTCATCACCACAAGGAACTCACGCAGGACGATCCCGCGGCCAGAGCCAGTTCATAAATGACTACCCGTCGGGGGGAACTCAAACCCGTCCGTGTGCGGGTCTGGTTCGTCTGCTGCGGCGGAACATCCCTCTTGCAGTCGTCAGATCAAGTCCGGCCTTCATGATGCCCTTGTTGCATCGCAGCATGGCTGTCACGATTCGCTGTTACGGTGGTTCGCAAATGAGCGGGAGCTGCCGGTGCGGCTCCTGCCCGGACTGGAGCGAACCATGTTTTCATTGATGGGCCAGAAGGCCCTTGTTGTCGGAATTGCCAACGAACATTCCATAGCCTTCGGTTGTGCCCGTGCGCTGCGGCAACAGGGCGCCGACCTGGCGATCACATGGCTGAACGCCAAGGCCGAGCCCCACGTCCGGCCCCTTGCCGAAGAGCTGGGCGCCGAGATCGTTGCCCCGCTGGACGTCGCGCACCCCGGCGAGATGGAAGCCTTGTTCAAAGAGATCAAGGATCGATGGGGGCGGCTCAATACGCTCCTGCATTCTATTGCTTTCGCACCGCGCGAGGATCTGCATGGCCGGGTGATCGACAGCTCGGCGGACGGATTCAAGCTGGCCATGGATATCTCCGTCCATTCCTTCCTGCGCATGATCCGGTTGGCCGAACCGCTTATGCCAGATGGCGGGACGTGCATGGCAATGTCGTTCTTCGGATCGTCGCGCGTGGTGCATCACTACAACATGATGGGCCCGGTCAAGGCCGCACTGGAAAGCGCGGTGCGCTATGCGGCTGCCGAACTTGGCGAGAGACGGATCAGCGTGCATGCGCTTTCGCCCGGGCCGCTGGCAACGCGCGCCGCGAGCGGCATAGGCCATTTCGACGAGATGCTCCATTCCGCGGCAGAACGTGCGCCCACCCATCAACTCGCCACGATCGAGGATGTCGGCGCAATGGCGGCCTTCCTTGCCGCCCCCGAAGCCCGAAACCTGACCGGCGGTGTCCATGACATCGACGGTGGCTATTCCATCATCGCCTGAGGACTGCATCATGGCTAATATTCTTGGAGTTCCTGATCCATCCCGCGAGCCAGGGGTTCCGCGCCCCGAGGCAGATGCGCTGGACCTCTTCAACCGGAACATGAGGACTTCACAGGACGAACTGGACGCCTATTCAGAGACGATAGGCATTCTGTCGACGGTGGCAGCAAAGCATTCGCGGCGCATCGCAGAAACGCATGCGGGCCGTTTGCACACGCTATTCCAGAAGACGCAGGACCTCGTTTCGGATCTGCACAAGTTTCAGGAACGGGGCGCCCTGGCTTCGGCCTGGCTGGAATATCAGCGTGACGCGGCGGAGCGTACCGTTCTCACGGCTGACACCTTCCGCAAGCGCGGCGACATTTTCCTGGAGCACGAGGCCGCAGGCTGTCCGCCGGTGCTGGTCTATGACTACGAGGTGATCCTGGACGGCAAGGATTTGCCGCACCCGTCCAACTACATGCTGCTGCATATCAAGCCGCCAG
>JBKDZY010000284.1:0-4835 GCA_047971765.1 Hyphomicrobiaceae bacterium
TGAGGCGGCCGGCGGCCTACTGTTCGGTCGTCGGGCTCAGGCCCTCGCCGGGACGAGTGACACGAGGGACCGCGAACAACCTCTACGCACCCTTGTCCGTGCAGGGGCCGATGGCCCGCAATATCGGCGACCTCGCGCTCTTTCTCGACACGATGGCCGGTTTCTGCCCACGCGACCCGATGACATTCGACGCCCCGGCGCACTCGTTCCTGTCCGCGGTCGAAAATCCGGTGCGGCCGCAGCGTATCGCCTTCACCGAGGATTTCGGCGGAGCGTTCGCAGTGGACAGGGAAACACGAGACATCTGCCGCAAGGCGCTTGGGCATTTCGAGACCATGGGCGCCGCGGTGGAAGAAGCTTTTCCCGACCCCGGCGCCGTTGCCGATGCCTTCATGGCGCTGAGGGCGCAGTCCTACGTGGTCGACCGCGAGCCGCAGATCGAGAAATACCGCGATCTCTTCAAGCCGGACATCATCTGGAACACCGAGATGGGTCTCAACGCCACTCCGAGCCGGATCGGATGGGCAGAGCGCGAGCGCGCCGCCTTCTACCGGCGGGTGGTGGACTTCTTCGAGACCTTCGACCTGCTGGTGCTGCCGTGCTCGTCCACGCCCGCCTTCGACGTCAAGCTGCGTATGCCGAAGACCATCGACGGCAAAGCCGTGGAGCACTATCTCGGCGGCTCGCTGGTGACGGCGATTCCGACGCTGATGGGGGTTCCATCACTCAGCGTGCCCGTCGGGTTCGACCAGTTCGGCCGACCGATCGGTTTGCAGCTTGTTGGCCCGCCACGCGGGGAAGCACAACTGCTGGCTGCTGGCGCGCTGCTGGAGGAGGCCACGGGGCTCGCGGCCCGCGTTCCGGTTGATCCGCAGGCCGGATCTGTTCCCGCTGACGCGTAATGCGCGGCGACGCCTTGTCATCGCACGTGGACCGACCGCCGGACCGCCGCAATTCATGCGTAGGAGTGGCGGTCCGCGCGCAGACAAGGCGATCGCGAGGCCGGCGGCGCTCCGCTGAATGACTCCATCCAAAGGCAGACACGCATGTCAGCTTCTCCAATTCCCCAGACCGGTTCACCCGCTGCCGACAGCTATCTGGCTGACGGCTTCGACAAGGTGGTGGGCATGTCATCGCGCTTCGCCGCCGCCGTGTGCTGCCGGTTGCTGGCGCTGCAGTCGGAGCTTGGCGTCCATGGACATCTGGCGGAAATCGGCGCGTTCGAAGGCCGCTTCCTGATCGCCCTGGCCCATGCGCTGGATCCCGGCGAGAGGGCCATCGGCATGGATATCTTCACCTGGCCCAACGCGGGCGTGAAGGACCGGTTCGAGGCCAACTGCCAGCGCCATGGCATCGGCCCCGACAGGCGCGTGACGTGGAAGGTGGACAGCGGCACGATCAGCGCCGACGACCTCAAGGCGAAGGCGGGCGGCCCGATCCGCTTCATCCATATCGACGGGGAGCACACGCAGACGGCCTTGACGAAGGACCTGGAACTGGCCACGGCAGCCCTTGCGGACGGCGGCCTGATCGTCCTCGACGACATGCTGCATCCCGGCTATCCGACGCTGATGGTGGCCGTGCAGGCCTACCTCGACCGGCATCCCGACATGGTGGTGCTATGCGTCATCGACCGGGAGACGATCGTGGCCGCGACCAAGTTCGTGATCTGCCAGCGTGACTGGTTCAAGCGTTACGAAGACCCGATGATCCCGATCTTCAAGCAACAGACATGGCCGATGGGCGCCAATTTCGAACCGCACTGGTGTCTGGTGCTGGCTCCCGACACGCGGCTTGCAGCCGTTGAATGAACGGAACACTCCGGCGTGCGGGCCGCCGGCGTGCTGGTTGTCTGCTGACCGTGCCGGTCCGGAAGCGGCCAATCTCGATCGCCCGGCTACTTCCCGACCTTGCCGGGATTGCTCAGGCTATCTGAATCCTGAACCTTCAATTGCTTGATATTCAGGGCCACGGCGGCGCGCCTGAAGGCCGAGGTTTGTGCGATCAGGGCGTCGATGGCGGACTGGACGATCCGGTTGCCCTCGGTATTGCCCTCGGCGATCAGCGTATCGAAGGTTGCCCCTGTCCTGGCCTTGTCCACCATCACCTTCATGCGCGCGACCGTCAGCGCAACCGCCTTGCGCACATCGTCGTCCGTTGCCTTGGCGCGCGCCCTCACGAGATCGGAGACGCTCGGCCCCTGCAGGATCGTGCCATCTGCCCGCTTCAACCGGCCGAGGTAGACATTCTCGATACCCAGCGCATCATAGTAGTGCGAGTTGTGCGTGTTGTCGGAGAAGCAGTCGTGCTCTTCCTCCGGATCGTGCAGCAGCAGGGCCAGCTTGGTGCGTTCGCCGGCCAACTCGCCATAGGACAGGCTGGCAAGGCCACTGAAGATCGCGACAACGGCCTCGGCAGGCGGGAGCGACTGGATGTGCCTGCTGGCGGCGCCGTCGGGCTGCCACTGGGCGACGATCCACGCCAGATCCTTGACGAGCAGGTTGGTCGCGACCTTCAGGTATGTTGCGCGGCGTTCGCAGTTGCCATGGGAGCAATGTTGCAGATCGTAATCGGTGTAGGGCCGCTCTCCGGCGCCGGGTTCGGTTCCATGCAGATCCTGCCCCCACAGCAGGAACTCCACGGCATGATAGCCGGTCGCCACGTTGGATTTGATGCCACCGGCTTCCTGCAGGCGCTCCAGCAGGTCGGCGTCGATGTTGACGACGTCGATGGCCTTGCCCACGACCTGGACCGACTTCGAGGCGACGACATTGGCATTGGCCAGCGGGTTCTCGGATCCGTCACTGGGGCCATCGACATAATCGATCAGGCCTTCGTCGAGCGGCCAGGAGTTCACCTTGCCTTCCCATTCATCGACAACGGGATTGGTGAAGCGGAAAGCTTCGGTCTGGAGGTAGGAAGGACGCGCGGCGATCCAGGCCGCGCGGGCGGCGGCAAGCGTCACCTCGGATGGCTTGGCCAGGAAGGCATCAACGGCCTTCTGCAACGCCTTGGCGCCCGCATAGGCCTCCTGATAGGAGGCTTCGGCAAGTGCGACGTAATGCTTGACCACGTCCGTCGCCGCCGGCTCCGTTGCACTGGCTGGACGAGACAGTCCGATGAAGAGGGCGAGGGCTGCAACGCCACGAATAAGAGTCGAGACCATGTCACACGTGTCCTGCTGTGTTCTTAGTATTTGATGGTTGTACGCACACCCACGACGGTGGCGTGGCCTGGCCGCGCGGTGCCGGCCGGATCATCATCCGGGTCGATGCCACCGCCCCCAGGGTTCCAGAAGTGTTCGACGACGGGTTGCACCGTCCATCCGGGTATGATCTGGGCGGAATAGTTGATTTCCAGGATCGTTTCGATGCCCCGGATCGGCGCTGCAATGCCGGACACCTCGTTGCGGTCGCGATCGGCCCCGCGTGCGCCGGATGCAATCCGGGTGTGGGCCACTCCGATGACGAAGATATCATCGGGCCGCCTGTCCCAAAAGCCAGTGACGGTGACACCACCTTCTCCATAGACACTCACGAGGTTGCGATCTCCGGGGTTGGTCATGACGCGCCCGAACACAGCGACGCCGCGCGTTTCACTGCCTTTGACAGCATAGATCTGCTGGTCGATGACAGCATAGAGACCGTAGTTGGTACCATGGAAGAGCGGGGTTCCGCCGAACAAGGCGAGACGGCCGCGGTTCTCGTTGAAGCGGGTGTCATCGAACGAACCAAAATGCTCCCAGCCGCCGAGTTTGAGCGTTCCGGGCAGGCCAATATTGTACTTGAACTGGCCCTCGGCGATGAACAGCGGCGGATCGCCAAGCGGAAACTGCAGCCCATCGCTGTTGCAGCGCTGGGGGTCGCCCTTGGTACACGGATGGGCGGGCACGCCATTATACAGACCGGCGAGAAACGTCACCTGCTCGCTCAACGACAGTTTCAGACGTGCGCCAGGCGTGGCCAGCGGGTAGGCCGGACCACCATCGGGCATGTTGGAGGCGGTGAGCGTGGTCCAGCCGAAGGTGCCGTTGATGAACGCCCCGCCACCTTCCGTGTTGCCGAACTCGCTGTCCGCAGCGAGTTGGCCGATGCGGAGCGAAACCTGATCGTCGGCAAACGATTGCTCCAGCCACATCTCGAACAGGCGCGTTGCGGGTGTCGCCTCGATGAAACTGACCGGGGCGAGGCTGCCCACGCCTTCACCGGCGACGCTGTTGCCGTGGATCTGGAAGGCATTGGCAAAAAAGGTGGCCCCGCGCCAGCCGACCAGCTTTTCGAGATCCCAGTTGGTGTAGAGTTCGAGGCGGCCATCGTATTGGGCCTCGCGCTTCAGCCCCCCGGACGTTACACCCAGAACTTCACCGATATAGTTGGCGCCATACGTGATACCGCGCGTGGCCAGCTTGGCGCGCACGCCGCCTGGATCGGCGAGGAACCGTGGCAGACTGCTTGACATGGACGCTTCCGGTGCGCCGGTGACGGGGATTCCCGCCTCCTCGGCCGCAGCAGGCGTTCCGGCCACCGAGAGCGCCACTGCCAGGACCGTTGCCGTGCGGAAGACATGCCCGGTGTTCTGCTTCGCCTGCATTTCGCCCAGTCCCCAAATTCCGATTCACGAACGATACAGGCGTTGGTTCGGGCATGTTGTCAATTTTGAAATACTATCGCATCGCAGTTTATAACTCATCTAATTTTTAATTACTCTTAGGGGCTGACATAGGTAGCTGAGAACGGCTATTTTTGTCAGATGGTTAGAGCTCGACGTCGGAGCAGGCTTGCGAGAAGTATCCAGATCGAGCTTCTGACGTACTTCTGCGCAGGCGCGACGGCGCG
>JBKDZY010000285.1:0-8577 GCA_047971765.1 Hyphomicrobiaceae bacterium
TCGCGGTGTAACGCACCATGCAGGACATGAACCGGTTCGCGCCCGGCATGAAAGCGCTCTCAGCCCGCGCCAGACATGCCGGGCGCTCAAAACACGTGTGGCCGACTCAAGCGATTGTGAATCGGCCACACGCCCCCGCTACAGCAATCAAGACCACCAGCCCACCCTGGGTACCCTCAGGTTGCCTTGTTCACTGCCCCAAAAGTTGCACCGGATGGCAACCTCTTCGGCTGCCGGACATCCCCGCATTGTCCGCGGTGCGCAACGCATGAGACCGGTTGTTGTCGTTCGAAGTCGGCCTCAGTAGTGCGTCGCAACATAGTGGCCGGTTCGCCATGCGCAAGTGGCCGGCACGGGCGGTGGGATATTTACAACCTGCTGAAATCACAAGGACAAGTCAGTTGGCGGACTCTGACAATCCGCTGAGATTGCCCCCTGCCATCATTGAGATGAAATCTGAAGCTGGCCGGGCGAACGGGTTGCAATTTCGAACGACTTTCGGATAGGTCGGCAACCGGTTTTCGTGCGTCTCGGGTTGCCGGCAAAGTTATCCACAGATGAATGCAAATTTGACGGTTTTACCGCCACGACTGCGTCATTTTGCGATGGCAGCCTCAAGCAATTCCCTCACTTTGGGTGGTGGGGCAACTGAAGTTCTCTCCTCCAGGTCGAAAAATACGTTAATGCTCTCGCTGGTGGCATGGCAGGTGTCGCCAACGAACAATCCGTAGCCTGTGGCGATGGACCTGTTGCCGAGCCTCGTGAAGCGAGAGCCCACCTCGATGGTGCCCGGATAGAAGAATTCCTTCTTGAAATCGATCGACACCCTGGCGAGCACGAAGTCGATGCGGGCCGTCTTGCCACGTTCGGTCAGTCCGCCATTGTGCATCAGCTCGTAGAACAGCTCGCAGCGGGCCGCCTCGAAATAGGCGCCGACAGCCACGTTGTTGATGTGCCCCAGCATGTCCGTATCCGAGAACCGGAGGGTCACCGTGGTGAATTTGTCGAAAGTCTCGCGTTTGGTGAGATCGAAAGTCTTCTCAGCCATCCATTACCTCGCCTATCATTGCGCTGGCCCCGGGCGGGGCTACAAGGTGCCGCTGGCCCCGGCAGGGGCGTGGCGGTACCTGTGAGTTGCCTCCCTTACCATGCCCCCCTCTGGAGAGAATAGCTGATGTCCAATGATTTGCCGCTGCGCGATCTCACCGTGCTCGATATGAGCCAAGGCATCGCGGGCCCGTCCTGTGCCGGTCACTTTGCCGCCTATGGCGCACGGGTGATCAAGCTTGAGCCCCCGCATGGCGATTGGATCAGGAACCTCGGCAGCCGGATTTCGGGGTCGTCGGCGGCCACCATCGCCTACAACCGCGGCAAGGAGAGCATCGCGCTTGATCTCAAGGCGCCGGAAGGCCGGGAGATCGCGCTGGAACTCGGCAAACGCGCCCATGTCGTGATCGAAAGTGCCCGTCCAGGCGTGATGGAACGGCTGGGGCTCGGCTTCAAGGATTTCTGCGAGGCAAACCCGTCGGTCGTCTATCTGTCGATCTCCGGATATGGCCAGAGCGGCCCCAAGCGCGAAACGCCCATGGTTGATACAGTTGGCCAGGCCTTTTCCGGGCTGATGAGTGTCACGCGCAGCCGCGATGGTGCTCCGGTCAAGATCGACGTGCCGCTGATCGACGCAATCACCGGTCTTTACGCCTTCCAGGCCGCGTCGATGGAGTTGTGGGGCCGCAAGCCCGGTCAGCCGGGTCGGCACATCGACATTTCCCTGATGCAGTCGGCGGCCCACGTCCAGATGCTCAACATCATCGAGCACGCCTTCCTGGGTTACCCTCCGACGGTCATCAATCCACCGGCCGGCAACTATCCCACCGCAGACGGCTGGATGGCCATCACACTGGTGACCGAGGGGCAGTACCAGGCCATCTGCCGCGCCATTGGACGGCCCGAACTCGCCACGGATCCGCGCTACAACAATTTCCAGGTCCGCGGCGAGAACCTGAAGGCCCTGCGTGCCGAAATCGACGCCGCCATGAAGCAGCACCCGACCAGTCACTGGGGCGAGGCCTTCGCGCGCGAGGGCGCGCTCGGCGCGCCAATCAACAACTATGGCGACTGGCTGGACGACGAACAGGCCAAGGCTGTTGACGCGGCGCCCCAGTATGCACTTGCCAATGGCGACACGGTGGCCGTGCCGCACCTGCCCGGCGGCATCGTGGCGGATGCAGCGGTTCCCGTCCTCGGTGAACAGTCCCGCGCCCTGCTGGCCGAGATCGGTCGCTCGCGCGAGGACATCGACGACCTTGTCGAGCGTGGCGTTCTCATTGACCTCGATGCCGATTGAGCACGGCCGGCAACCGCGCGGCGATTGAGAGAAAGCCCCGGCCCGGATGGGAACAACCCGGGCTGGAAACGTCAAGGTCGTTCCAGGCGAAAGCCGGGACCGGTCCTGTCCGACAAGCAGCCATCAACATTTGACATCAAGCCAAGGAGAAAACATGCCTATGTCGCCCATGAAGGAAATTCGCAAGGCCCCGTTCGGGCCACAGCGCTACTTCGAGGATTTCGAGGTCGGCGAGACGTTCTACATTCCTTCGCGCACGGTGACGGAAGGCCAGTTCTCGGCGTTCCAGGCCGCATCAGGCGACAATCACCCGATCCATTACGACCGCCCGTTCTGCAAGGAGCACGGTCACCGTGATCTGCTCGCCCACGGCTATCAGGTCGCCATCCAGACCTGCGCCGGTGCCGGCATCTTTCCATTTGTCGTGCAGGATAGCCTGCGGGCGTTCATCGACCAGTCGACCAGGTTCCTCGCCCCCGTCTATCTCGGCGATACGCTCTACCCGTTGCTGGAGGTGGCCGAACTGAAGTCGCAGCGCACGACCGGCGTGTTGACCATGCGCTCGACCATCCACAATCAGGACGATGTGCTCGTCCTGGAAGGCACGCAGCGTTATCTGCTCAAGAAGCGCAACGCAGGCTGAGCGGCACATCTATCCTGCCTGCCAAACCGTGCGGCGGCGCACCTTTCGACAAGGTGGCCGCCGCACGGCGTCCGAAATGATTGCTTCTTCTGTCCCGATCACGCTTCGCCGAAATGGATGCGGCGGTAGCTGCGCGAGGGGATCAGGTCATCGGAGATGATATCCCAGACCGTGGCGACGTTCGCGCCCTGGTGCTCGCTGAAATGGCCGCCCATCTTGCCGAGTTCGTTGATGGTCGCCCCTTTCAGGCCGAAGCCCCGGGCCATCGACGCAATGTCGCCGCGGCCATGGATGGCGCCCGAGGGATCGACACCGTTGGCGCGGAACTTGTGGAACTCCGCGCCGTAGCCGCCGTCGTTGACGATGGCCGTCAACATGCGGATGCCGTGGCGGCGCATGGTGTCGAGTTCCTGGCAGTGCATCATCAGGCTGCCATCGCCCTCGATCAGCACGACCTTGCCATCACCCTTGGCCTGCGCCAGGCCGATGGCCGCCGGCAGCGCTGAACCGATGGCGCCGAAATCGTTGATGACGTGATATTTTTCCGCTGGGCGGCCCTTCATGTGGGTCATGGCGATGGAGAAGTAGTGTCCGCCGCCGATCACGACCTCCCAGTCCTTCGGGATGGTCTGGTCCAGTTCCTCGATGGCGCGCCTGGGGTCCAACATGCCGGGCTGGGGCGTGTAGGCCTTGCGGTCCGGGTGATCGTTGGCCACGGCCGCCTTCATCTCGGGCGTGCGGTTGCCGGTCACCTTGATGCCGCGCTGTTCGAGCCGGTTCAGGATCGCTTCCGCAGCAGCCCGCGCGTCCGCCATCACATGCAGGTCGGCGGTCTTCAGGCCCTGCCACAGCCCGCGCGGGCGTGTGTCGATCTGCACGACCTGCGCGCCTGGATAGAGATAGCCGCCTTCCGTCGTGTAGTGGCCGAGGCCGACACCAATGCCGATCACGAGATCGGACTCGGCAAACTGCTCGCGTGCGAAATCACTGGCGAAGGCGCCGGCGATGCCGAGCGCATAGGGATTGCCTTCGAACAACCCCTTGCCGAGCAGCGATGTCGCGAGCAGGGCACCTGATTGTTCGGCAAGAGCTTCGATGGCCTCGCGAGCGCCGGACCAGGTGGCGCCCCGGCCGGCCAGGATGATCGGGTTCTGCGCTTCCGCGATCATGTCGCATACGCGGTCCACGATCACCGGATCGGGTATCGGTCGCTGCCGGGCCGGCACCAGCTCGGCCGACGGCGTGTAGTCGGTGAGGTGGGGCCAGGGCTGCTTCTGCAGATCCATCGGCACTGACAGCACCACCGGTCGGCGCTCCACCTGCGCCACCTGGAAGGCTTCGCGCACATTGTCGAGCATCCGGTCCATATGACGGACCGGAACAAAATGGGCGCCCGTGCCAAGTGTCAACGGTCCCATGTCGATCTGCTGCAGATACCATGATGCCGCGATCGGGCTGTCACCGGCAAACACAACCAGCGGGATGTTGGCCCGCGACGCCATGGTGAGCGACGTCATGATCTGCGTGAAGCCCGGGCCGCAGGTGGTCGAGGCCACGCCGACCTTGCCCGTGGCGCGCGCGTAGCCTTCCGCCATCGACACCGCGCAGCTTTCGTGACGCGCATGCACGACATGCATTCCCGGACGTTCGGCCATGGCCGTCGACCAGTACATGTTGGCGTCACCCATCAGCGTAAACAGGGTATCGACACCCTCGGCCTCGAACGCCAGCGCCAGCATGTCTTGTGTTTTAAGCTTGCTCATCGAATGTCAGCTCCGTTTGCCGAATAGGCTTGAGATCCATGATTTGAATGCCGCCCACATCAGGGCGAAAGCGTTGAGTTCGGCGGCTTGCCGTGGCGGCGGGGTTGGTTGCCGCGCAGGCGCCGCGGGTGTTCCTGTCCGGGCCTCGGGTGCAGCCGGCGCGGTGCCGCCGTCCTGCGGGGCGGAGGAAGCCGGAGCCGCTGCCATGCCTTCCTGCGCAACAGGTGCTGCGGTGCTGGCCGCCGCGCCGCGCCGCTCTTCGACCAGCGCGCCCATGTTCTTTGCAAATTCGGCAAGAAGCGCCCGCGCCACATGCACGCCGCCCGCGTTGGCGAACGTTTCGAGTGGCCCCGACACCGAATATTCGCCTTCGACGGCAAGCTCGGTCTCGGTCGTGCCCGACGCCGCCACCACACCATTGGCCAACGCGCGCGAGGCGCCGCGTCCGTCGATGCCGCGCCCCTCGATGGTGCACCGCTTGCGGTCATGGTCGTAGCTCAACGTCGCCTCTCCCTTGAAGATGGCGACGGTCGGGCCGAACTTGACCCGGATCTGGCCCTTCCACACGTCGCCGTCCTGGTCCGGCGCGAGTTTGGCTCCCGGAATGCAGGAGGCGACCACGGCCGGGTCGGACAGGAGCGGCCAGACCTCGTCTGGTGGCGAGGCGATGGTGATTTTTTCGGCGACAGTTGGCATGCGCGGACGTTGGTCCCGTTTTGCAAAGGCTTGAGATGAAGTGGACTTTGATGGCCGAGGGTAGCCGACTATGCGCCACGGTCAACCGCAACCCTGTTGCCCGGAACGATGCATCGGCACCATCCTGGCTGCTGCAGCAGGAAACATGGGCCCCGGCCAGGTGAGCCATCAACCCGGGAGATCAACATGATCGGCCGCATCGACCATATCGTCATCAATTGCCGCAATATCGAGACAACGGCGCGCTGGTACGAGCGCGCGCTGGGCTTCAAGCGGGAAATCTACCGCAGCCCGGCGGGGGGCGGTGATCGCGTCTCGCTGAAGTTCGGTCGTCACAAGTTCAACCTCCGTGAGACCGGAGACGAGAGCTGGCCAACGGCGCGCGTCGATGCACCGGGATCGCTCGATTTCTGCTTCATTACCGAGGGCAGCCTGAAACCGGTGATGGCGCGCTGGGCCGCCGAAGGTGTCGAGGTCACGGTTGGACCGTCCCCGCGTACAGGCGCCGAGGGCCGCATGATGTCGATCTATTGCGAAGATCCGGACGGCAATCTGGTCGAGGTCGCGACCTATGCAGCCGACCCGCTCGCCTGAACCGTGGCGCTTGCCACTTCACCAGTGCGCCGAGCCGTGCAACCCTGGCGGAGGAAAGTTGCCGTGAAATGATCTTGTGACAGGAGAAGAAGCCCATGCCGAATGATGCTCAATCGCAATCGGCTTCGGCCCCCACATATGAGATCGAGACCGCCGACGTCACCTATCGGACCGACGGCGGCAGGCCGTTGCTGGCCCATGTCTTCCGCCCCATGGGTGATGGACCGTTTCCCATCATGATTGATCTGCACGGCGGTGCCTGGGTCAATGGCGACCGCATGAACGACAAGGTGCTGTGCGAGGCCATGGCGCGCGCCGGGATCGTTGCGGTAGCGATTGATTTCCGTATGCCGCCGGATGCGGCATATCCGGGTTCGCTGGCCGACATCAACTATGCGGTGCGCTGGGCGCGCACGCAGGCGGCCGCATGGAATGGGCGCGCCGATCGCATCGGCCTTGTCGGCATCTCTTCAGGCGGCCATCAGGCGATGCTCGCGGCCATGCGTCCCGATGATCCCCGCTACGGTGCCATCTCCACCGCCGACGTGCCGGCCGCCGCCGCCGATGTGCAATGCGTCGTGCTGTGCTGGCCGGTGATCGATCCGCTCGGCCGCTATCGCTATGCTCGGGAGGCGGTTGCCAGCGGCAGGCTCGAGGAGTTTCCCCGCCAGCTTCCAGACGTCATTCCCAGCCATGAGGCGTACTGGGGCACCGAGGACACCATGGGCGAGGCCAGCCCGCCGCGGATGCTCGAACGTGGAGAGAAGGTGGCGTTGCCGCCTGTGCTCTATGTCCAGGGGGATGCCGACAAGATGCACCCACGCCCGCAACTCGACACCTTCGTGCAGCGCTACCGCGCCGCCGGCGGAACGGTCGATCTGGCGCTCTATCCCGGCGAGGTCGAAGGGTTTGTGACCCGCCAGCCCAAGTCGGAAGCCAACAAGTTGGCCGCGACCGAGCGCATCGTCGCCTTCATCCGGAAGACACTCGGCTGAGCGTGAAACACACATGGGCAACGGCGGCAGGGATCAGGCTGCCGCCAGCTGCTTCACCATGTGCGTGATCGAGCGGTCCGGCATCTCCTCGAGGCGTTCCGTGACGTAGCCATGCCGGGTGTACCAGGCGACCCGCTCGACAAGCTTGCTGCCCGTATAAAGCCGCATGGTCGCCACGCCATGCGCTGTGGCGCGCTTTTCCGCAAACGTCAGCAACGCCCGGCCGAGTCCCGCACCCTGCCGGTCCGGCAGTGTCGCGACCGACCAGATCAACAGGTCGTCAGGCCGTGGCTCGAGGATCAGCACGCCGGCAAGCGCCGCACCGTCCTCGCACACCCAGACTTCCATGGCCGTGAGGATCTCGGCGTAGTCGGCCTGGAGCGGCAGAGGTTCCGTCCCCAGTCGCTCCCGGTTCCAGGCATACGCCGCCCGTTGCAGGGCGATGATCGCTTCGAGATCGGTGCCCTTGGCCCGCCTTGTGATCATGAGTTCACGCCTGCATGCCTGCCGAGTGCCGCGCGTGTCAGGTCGCTCAATCGGGTCTTCTGGCGGCCTTGCGCGTCGAAATTGTCCGCTGCCAACCATGTCTCGTAGGCGGCCCTCAGGGCCGGCCATTCCTCGTCGATCATGGCGAACCAGGTGGTGTCACGGGTGCGCTCCTTGTTGATGACAGCCCGCCGGAACAACCCCTCATAGGTGAAGCCGAAACGCTCCGCCGCTTTCCGCGAGGGTGCGTTGAGTGCATCGCATTTCCACTCGTAGCGCCGATAGCCGAGATCGTCGAACACATGCTTTGCAAACAGGAAGTTCGCTTCCGTCGTCACGGGCGATTGCGAGATGGCAGGCCCCCAGTAGATGTTGCCGATCTCGATCGACTGGTGCGCGGGCGTGATCCGCATCAGGGTCTGCCGACCCTCGCAGCGGCCCGTGCGCTTGTCGATGACGGCAAACACCAGCGGGTCCCGGGATGTCATTGCCTGCGCAAGCCAGGCGTCCATGTCGGCGCGCGTCCTGACGACGGGATCGAACAGGTAGCGGAACCGGTTGGCCGCATCCGGTGGTGTCGAGGCCTTGAACAGATCATCGCCATGGCGGGCAGCGTCGATCGGTTCCAGTCGGCAGAAACGGCCATCCAGCACGACAGGCTCGGGCACCTTGGCCGGTTGCGTCCGGGCAATCTTCGGGCCGATCGGCAATCCTGTTTCCGGATCGGTTTCCTGGGGGATCTGCTGGTCGTGTAGATAGGTCGTCATAACGTAAAGCCTCCATCGACGAACAAGGACTGGCCCGTCGTAAAGCCGCTCTCGTCCGATGCGAGATAGACCGCCACGTCCGCAACCTCTTCCGCCGTCCCGAGCCGTCCCATGGGCTGACGGTCGATGAACATCTGGCGCGCCTTGTCGCTGCCACCCACCTGCTGGCCAAGCGCCGCGATGCGGTCGTCCAGGGACGGAGATTGGATCGTGCCGGGACAAATGCAATTACACCGGATGCCGGCCCTGATGAAGTCAAAAGCCACGGCCTTGGTCAGGCCGACGA
>JBKDZY010000286.1:0-1958 GCA_047971765.1 Hyphomicrobiaceae bacterium
AACAGGGCGGCCGCGATGACTGAAAAAAGCACCAAGACCTGGCAGACGGCGGCGCCGTAGCCAAGCCGCCAGGTCACGAAGGTCGTCTTCTGCGCGAACAGGGTGATCGATTCCGTCGCGCTCGCGCCGGGGCCTCCGCCGGTCAACACGTAGATGGTGTCGAAGATCTTCGAGGCGTCGATACTGCGGAACAGGACCGCCACGATGATCAGCGGGCGCAGCAGCGGCAACTGGACATGAAACAGGATCTGCAACGGCGAGGCGCCGTCCATCTGCGCAGCTTCGATGGGGTCTGTCGGCATGGCGCTCAGACCTGACAGCAGGATCAACATCATGAACGGTGTCCATTCCCAGATGTCGATCACCATCAGGGCGACCATGGCCGAGATCTCATGCGAGAACACCGAGCCATCCGTCACCAGGCCGAACTTGGCGAGGTAATAGGTGAACAGGCCAAAGGTCGGCATCATGAGAAAGCGCCAAGTCATCGCCACCACGACCGGCGCGATCATCGTCGGCAGCATGATCAGCGTCAGCACCAGGCGACGGGCGGGAAAATCGTCGAGGAGATAGAGGGCGATCAGCAGGCCCAGCACCAGCTCGCATGGGACGACGATGAGCACGAACAGCGCGGTTCGTCCGAGCGCGCACCAGAACTGCATGTCGTGCCCGAGAAGATCGCGATAGTTCTGGAGGCCGACGAACTTGTCATGACTGCCGAACGCCGTCAGGTTCCAATTCGTCATGCTGTCGGCGAGCGCAATAATGCCGGGGATCACCGAGGTGAGCGTCAGAAACAGCAGCAGCGGAATAACGCAAAAGAGGATGAAATTGCGTTGCGTGAGAAGCGTGGCGGCTTCGAATCTCCTGCGGCCGGCCGCGGTGCTCGTCATCCCCGTCATGAATCGGCGTTTCGTCCGTTGGCAGTCAGCGGCAGAATATTGACCGGCACGCGTTTGGATCGGACGTCGACTGCGTAGCCGTTCGCGTTCTTGCCGTTCAACCGGGCATAACCGGTGGCGATGGCACTCCCGTTCTGGCGCGCACCGCCGCTCGTGGTCCAGCCGACGCGCTGTTCGCCCAGATAGATGGTCTCTTGTCCGGAAAGCCGGATGGCGGGATCGCTCGAAATCACCTTTACGAAATGCATGTCCGGTGTCTTGGACTGGCCGGCAAGCAGGGCATCCAAGCCGATAAAATCCCGCTTGGGGTCGAGGTCGATCGCGTTTTCCAAACCCGCCTCGAACGGCGACGTCTCGATGCTGAAATCGTCACCCCAGATCGGCTGACCGGCCTGCTGATGCAGCCAGGACAGCGCGCGCCGGCCGCCCAGCACAAGGCCATGATCCCGGCCGGCTTGCCAGACCGCGTCCCACAGGGTCACGGCGTAGTCGCACGGCACATGCACGGTCCAGCGAACGACGTCGGAATCCAGCTGACGCAGAACCCAGACCGGTGCCATCGCGGCGATGGTCTCAAAGCCCCGCCCCGGCGCAAGGTCGGCTTGCCATTCGCCGGGCTCAACCACCGTCTCAAGAATTGCATCGGAATGCGGCCCGGCCAAGCCGAGCACGGCAAAAGCGGAGGTCTGGTCGACCAAGACGGTGCCGGGCGTCACCTCGACGATGCGGCGAAGCCGCTCGTGGATGAGCGTGGCGCGCGCCACGTCACCCATCACCAGATAATCCTCGGCCGATCTGCATAGCACCGAGACATCGGCCGCCACGCGTCCGGACGCCGTCAACATCAACGATCGTCTGACCGCACCAGATGTCACGCCCACGTCGGCGGTCAAGGCCTTGCCGATCGCCGCCGCCGCGTTCGGCCCGAACAGGCCGAATTTGGCGGATGCGCTCAGATCGAAGAGAACGGCGCTTTGCGCGGCGGCCTCGCAGCTGGCCTCGCTCGAGGCTTCGGAGGTCGGCGCGTCGGAGAACCAGACCGGACACTCCCAACCG
>JBKDZY010000287.1:0-2743 GCA_047971765.1 Hyphomicrobiaceae bacterium
AGATGGCGGCGTTCGCGCAGTTCGGCTCGGATCTCGACGCCGCGACGCAGCGGTTGCTCAATCGCGGCTCGCGCCTCACCGAGCTGTTGAAGCAGGCACAGTTCTCGCCGCTCAAGATGGACGAGCAGGTTTGCGTGATCTGGGCCGGCACGAACGGCTATCTCGATCCGATGGCGCTTGCCAACGTCAAGCCGTTCAAGGACGCGCTGCTGGCCAACCTGCGCGGCCCGAACGCGGCAATCCTCGAGGATATCCGGGCCAGCAAGGACCTGTCCGATGCCACTGCCGACAAGCTGAAGGGCATTGTCGAGTCGGTGCAGAAGCAGTTCGTCTAGGATACGACTGATGGCGATGGGCCGGGATGATCTCCTGGCCCAAACGCCTTCCGGATCTCCTGCAGACATCTCCGGGATCCACCCATCCCGGCGCAACGGATCGAGCCAATGGCCTCACTCAAAGACATGCGAAACCGCATCGCCTCGGTCAAGGCGACGCGCAAGATTACCCAGGCCATGCAGATGGTGGCGGCGGCCAAGTTGCGCCGCGCCCAGGAAGCTGCCACGGCTGCACGCCCCTATGCCGAGCGGATGGATACGGTGCTTGGCAACCTGGCACGCCGGGCCAGCACGGAAGGCGCTTCCAAGCTGCTGGTGGGCACCGGCAAGAGCGATGTGCATCTGCTGGTCGTCATGACGGGCGAGCGCGGCCTGTGTGGCGGTTTCAATTCCAATATCGCGCGACTTGCCCGGGGCGATGCCCAGCGGCTGCTGCGCGACGGCAAGATGGTCAAGATTCTCTGTGTCGGGCGCAAGGGTGGCGACAACCTGCGGCGCGACCTCAACCGCAACATCATGGACCGCATCGACCTCAAGGGCGTCCGGCAGATCGGCTTCAGCAACGCCGAAGGGATCGGCGAGCGGCTGCTGAAGATGTTCGACGACGGCGAATTCGACGTGGCGACGCTCTATTTCTCCGAATTCAAGAACGTCATCACACAGAAGCCCACGGCGCTGCAGGTCATTCCTGCCAAGCTGCCGGAGAGCGCGGAAAGCCAGCAGGGCAACGCCCAGGCGTCGGTGGAATACGAACCGTCCGAGGAGGAAATCCTCGGCTATCTGCTTCGCCGCAACATCTCGACGCAAATCTACCGGGCTCTGCTCGAGAACGCGGCATCCGAGCAGGGCGCGCGCATGACAGCGATGGACAACGCCACGCGGAACGCGGGCGACATGATCAACAAGCTGACGATCCAGTACAACCGGACACGTCAGGCCCAGATCACGAAAGAGCTGATCGAGATCATCTCGGGTGCGGAAGCGCTCTGATCGAGGAGTTTGGACCGGTGAACCGTAACAGGCGCGCAGAAGGGAAGGATGTTCACTTCAATCGTGCCCAATGCTTTGCGGTGCAGCGGTCCTGTCGGTATTCGAAGGCGACACGTGGCAACTTCCCCGTCCCTCTCGTGGTCGTCTGATCAATTCGTTGGAGAGAAGAGAAATGTCTAACAAGGTCGGTAAGATCAGGCAGGTCATGGGCGCCGTCGTCGACGTGCAGTTCGACGGCCATTTGCCGGAAATCCTGAACGCACTCGAGACGACGAACCAGGGCCAGCGCCTTGTGCTCGAGGTCGCCCAGCACCTCGGCGAGAGCACCGTGCGCACCATTGCCATGGACTCCTCGGAAGGCCTGACGCGCGGTCAGGAAGTGACCGACACCGGCACACCGATCTCGGTGCCGGTCGGCGACGAAACGCTCGGGCGCATCATGAACGTGATCGGCGAGCCGGTCGACGAGGCGGGCCCGATCAATGCGCCGACCAAGCGCGCCATCCACCAGCCGGCCCCGACATTCGCCGAGCAGTCCACGGAAGCGCAAATCCTGGTCACCGGCATCAAGGTCGTGGACCTGCTGGCTCCCTACGCCAAGGGCGGCAAGATCGGCCTGTTCGGCGGTGCCGGCGTCGGCAAGACGGTGCTGATCATGGAACTGATCAACAACGTCGCGAAGACGCACGGCGGCTACTCGGTGTTCGCCGGCGTTGGCGAGCGCACGCGCGAGGGCAACGACCTCTACCACGAGATGATCGAAGGTGGCGTGAACAAGAAGCCCGAGAACGGCTCCGCAGCCGGTTCCAAGGCCGCGCTGGTGTACGGCCAGATGAACGAGCCCCCGGGCGCGCGTGCGCGCGTGGCCCTGACCGGCCTCACGGTTGCCGAGCACTTCCGCGACCAGGGCCAGGATGTGCTGTTCTTCGTCGACAACATCTTCCGCTTCACGCAGGCCGGCTCGGAAGTGTCGGCGCTGCTCGGCCGTATTCCTTCGGCGGTCGGCTACCAGCCGACGCTGGCGACGGACATGGGCGCGCTGCAGGAGCGTATCACCTCGACGCAAAAAGGCTCGATCACCTCGGTGCAGGCCATCTACGTGCCGGCCGACGATTTGACCGACCCGGCGCCTGCCACGTCGTTCGCCCACTTGGACGCCACGACGGTGTTGTCGCGCTCCATCGCCGAGAAGGGCATCTACCCGGCCGTGGATCCGCTCGACTCCACGTCGCGCATGCTCGACCCGCGGGTCGTCGGCGACGAGCACTACGCGGTCGCCCGCCAGGTGCAGTCCATTCTCCAGAAGTACAAGTCGCTGCAGGACATCATCGCCATTCTCGGCATGGATGAACTTTCCGAAGACGACAAGATGACGGTGGCTCGCGCCCGCAAGATCGAGCGCTTCATGTCCCAACCGT
>JBKDZY010000288.1:0-2703 GCA_047971765.1 Hyphomicrobiaceae bacterium
TGATGCAGGCAATCGACCGGAAGCAATTCCGTGTCTCCAAAGATGGACCGAAAGACGATGTCGAACGAAACCGAACGCAGCGCCGGACCGCGCTACACGTTGGACCGTATCCAGGCCGTGCCGGCCCTTGTCGGCAATCCTGATGACTTCCTGATTATTACCGGCCTGGCAGGTACGGCAAAGGACCTGGCCGCGTTGACCAAGGATGGCGCCAACTACTTCGGCATGGCGGGCGCCATGGGCGCGGCCGTGTCGATGGGCCTTGGTCTCGCGCTTGCGCGGCCAGACAAGAAAGTTCTGGTCGCCGCCGGTGATGGCGAATTGCTGATGAACGTCGGCGCCTTGGCCACGGTCAGCGTCCTCAATCCGCCGAACCTGCGCATCCTGTGCGTCGATAACGGCCACTACGGCGAGACCGGCTACCAGAAGAGCCATACCTGCCTTGGTGTCGATCTGGAGCAGATGGCGATAGGTGCCGGCATCAAGTCGACCTGCTCGGTCGAGAAGGAAGGCGACATCGCCAAGGGTGCAAAGATGCTGCGAGAGTCGAATGGAAGCTGCTTCGTGCTGCTGCGCGTAAAGCCGACGGATGGCCCTAAATTCAAGCGCAACATGGACCCGGCCTCCAAGCGGGTGCAGTTCCGCATGGGGACGCTCGGCGAGGCCTGATCCGGCAACGAAAGGCCCGGGCCGGTGTCCAGGCACTGGCTCCGGGCGCGGCTTTCCGCGCCATTGGGGCGAGTCCTGTGATCCGGCAACACTGTGTATTGTGGTGCGTTGGACGATCGCGAGGACGTTTTCCGCGATGAGACTGCGACACGTTCTCGTCCTTGCTGCGGTCATCGCTCTTGCGGGATGTGATGGAGGTCGTTCGGCGTGCGAGCGCGCGACGAAGGCCGCTCTACCGGCACAGAGCGCCTATCAGAAGATCGTGGCCAAAGAGGAGCCGGGAGAAACACCGGCGATGACGTATTGGGTCATCGACTATTTTGTGACAGCGCCGAACGGAACGCGGCGGCGGGAACGGGTTCACTGCTCCTATATGCGCGATACCGGTGAGGCCAGGCCACACCAGATCCCATCAACCAGGGCGCCCCTATGAGGTCCCTGCTATAGCGCTTCCGGTTCAGGCGGATAGACATGACGCCTGCCGGCAACGTCCGTGACTGTGCTGCCGTCTGTGCTGATGTAGCCCGGCCCGACCGTCACCTTGCCGTGCCCGCCCGGAATATCGAGCACATAGGTTGGCAGCGCCAGGCCGGAGATGCGTCCGCGCAGGGCCCGCATGATGGCCTGGCCTTCCGCTATCGATACCCGGAAGTGGCCCGTCCCCGGTGCCAGGTCGGGATGGTGCAGGTAGTAGGGCCTGATCCCCAGCGTCACCAGCTCCCGGAACAGTGTCGCCAGTGTGTCGGGATCGTTGTTGATGCCGGCCAGAAGCACCGTTTGACTGACAAGATGGAGACCCTGGCGTTGCAGCCGTGTGATCGCATCGCGGGCCGCCCCGGTCAGTTCCGCCGGGTGGTTGGTATGGATGCCGATATAGATGGCTTTTCCATCCGTCATGTCAGGGCGCAGTGCGTGGGTCAGCTCGTCCGTGATGCGCTCCGGCGTCACCACCGGCACGCGCGTGTGCCACCTCAGCAGCTTGACGTGCGGAATGGCCAGAAGCCGTGCTGTGATTTCGCCGATCCGGCGCGGGGCAAGCATCAGTGGATCGCCCCCCGTCAGGATGACTTCGAAAATCCCGGTGTCGGCCGAGATGTAGTCGATTGCCGCATCGAAAGGCGCGCCGACCATGGGCTGAGGTCCGCCGGGCCCGACCATCTCGCGGCGAAAACAGAACCGGCAATAGACGGGGCAGGCGTGCGTCACCTTCAGCAGCACGCGGTCCGGGTAGCGGTGGACGAGACCCGGCAGCTTTTCGTGGATGCCATCCCCGATCGGGTCGGCGCGCTCCTCTGCCAGTGTCGTCAACTCGCGCGCATCGGGTACGAATTGGCGCGCGATCCCCGCCGGTGCACCGTCAGCGATCAAGCGTTGCATGGCCGGTGAAATTGCGATGGCGTAGCGGTCCGCGACCGGATGCAGGCCCGCCGCCAATTCCGGTGCAACGAGACCCGAGGTGATCAACGCCTCGACGGACCGAACTGTCCTGTCCTTGCTACTCACGGGCCGCCGTCCCGGGCATGGTATAGGGTGTCCACTGCACCTGGTTGATATGGGTTGCTCCCGTCGCCAGCATGACGAGGCGGTCGAGGCCCATGGCTATGCCGGAGGCGTCCGGCATGGCTGACAGGGCCGCAAGGAAATCCTCGTCCAGGGGGTAGCGTTTGCCGTAGATGCGCTCCTTCTCCTCCATTTCGGCTTCGAGACGGCGGCGCTGCTCGTTCGTGTCCGTCAACTCGCCGAATGCGTTGGCGAGTTCCACGCCGCACACGAACAGCTCGAACCGTTCCGCAACCCGTGGATCATCCGGCGACCGCCGCGCCAGCGCCGCTTCGTGCGCGGGATACCGGTCAAGGATGATCGCTGGAGATGGGGTGCGTTCCTCGGTGCCGACATGCAGCAAGGCTGGATCGACCCGCTCGACCATGACGCGCGAGAAGAGATCCGACCACGTATCATCCGGCGCGACGCGGATGCCCGCATGTTCCACGGCGCGCGCCAACGCGGCCTGGTCAGGCGCACCAGCGGCGTCGA
>JBKDZY010000289.1:0-1853 GCA_047971765.1 Hyphomicrobiaceae bacterium
CGGCGGGCGCGTGCGTCTCGCCCACGCCAAGAACAACGATGAAGCAGCGTTGAAAACTTTCACCGATGCCGAGGTTGCGGCCGATGCCTGCGTCGTCACCGATGGCCATGCCGCCTACAATGCGACGAGCCTTGGCGCACGTCGCCACGAGGCGAAAGTGCAAACGAAGGATGAGCGGCGCAAGGACGACGCCGTGCAGCGTTGCCACTGGACGGTGTCGAACCTGAAGCGTTGGCGTGCTCGGCACGCACGGCGGCGCAGTGAAACCAAAATACCTGCAGGCCTATCTCGACGAGTTCTGCTTCCGCTATAACCGGCGCACAACGAAGGGCGTCGGCCGCATCGCCGCGCGCACCATCTCTCACCTCGTCTCACGCCCCGCCAGAACCCTCGCCGACATCGTCGAGAAATCCGCGCCATATCAGACTTTCCGGAGCTAAGGGGATAGGCATGACCCGAAATAGTCGTGTGACCACCCGTTATCCGGCGTCGCGGATGTCTTCGACTCAATTCTATTCTGCAGCGCTCACGAGCTTCGTCCCATTCATGCGCGCAGTCATCTTCGTCCTCGTCTTCTCGGGATTGCCACCAAATAATCGCTGCGCCAGCCGCCATGCCAATACAGCGCCCGATGGCAGCTCCTCCGGGAATTGGTGTGAAAGTTCCACCTAATTGGCCGAGATTTCCGCCGAGCGTGATCGCGTTGCGCCCATCCGGATCGACATACCGGTACGGATTGCCCCGCGCATACCCATACACACTTGGCCCATCGACGAAGCCGAGGGGATCTGCTTGCGTGTAGCGGCCGAGGCTTGGATCGTAGTGGCGCTGCCAGTTATAATGCAATCCCGCGTTTTTATGTCCTCACGGCCTGGTCGGCCTCCGGACGGGGCGTGGCATTCGCCACGGCTCGCCTTGCTCCTTCCGCGCGGCGCTCGTCGCTTGCGCGGCTGGTGCGCAACGTCAGCCGTATCACGCCATCCGATCGGAGCGCGCTTTTCCGAACCTCGCGCGAGGCTCAGTTCGGCTGGTGCCCATCGCTCACCGTATACTTCCATACTTCCAGCCGGTCGGCGACGAGCTGAACCGGAAACGGCCAAGGGCCGCCGCTGCGCATGCAGCGCCCGCGCGGAGGCGCAGCGAGCAAATGCGAGCGGTGCGCGCCGTGAGCGAAAAACCAACCCACGCCATCGACCGCCGCAATCGGCTTGTCGATCTGCGCCCGCGAGGCCACCGTCGGCGCGATTTCCGCTTCCGGCAGCCAGATATAATGGCCTCCTCGATCTCTACAGCGTTCATAAGCCTCAACCTCCACCGGCACCGGCACCGGCACCGAACGAAGGGCGCTCGGGGTGCGTGCGCGGCGCAGAAAAATTTCCCTCACGTCATCAAGAGGTTGATGGCGACTGTGGTGATGCCCCTCCCGAGCGGAATACTGCCGTGCAACTCAGCAAGTTCTGATAGCCCGGAGGCCCGCATGAGCAAATCTGATGGTAACGACAAGAGACATGATCACGACGCGCTGTGGCGCGATTTTCCGCTGCACAACCTGCGCGGCGCGATGGTCTGCGTTGCTTGGTGTGTCAGGGTAACTCTTGATGAAGCATTAAAACTTCGGGGATTGGTTCTGAAACGCGCGACAGGCAAAGCTTGGCTGCGCAGTCGAGTAGTTGACTGAGGTGGTCCTGGTTGTTCGGACAGCTTTTCCGCTTGGATAAGCGGATCGTTTGCCACCAGCCCGATGTTCAACCTGGACAGAAGTCACATCACGATGACAACCCTGTTGCCATGCGCCGCGCGCGCTTCAGGTCAGCAGGCGTGTCCAGATCCTTGAGGATGCCGGGATCATCGAC
>JBKDZY010000290.1:0-14102 GCA_047971765.1 Hyphomicrobiaceae bacterium
GAGCTGCAGGTCATGCGCTGGCTCGACGAACTCGGCTACACGGAATGCTGGATCGGGGAACATCACACATCGGCCTGGGAGCCCCACCCCTCGCCCGACCTGCTGGTCGCGCAGGCCCTGATGCAGACCAGGAACATCCGCATCGGCCCCGGCGGCTTCCTGCTGCCCTATCATCACCCCGCCGAACTCGCCAATCGCGTCGCCATGCTCGATCATATCTCCGGCGGACGGCTGAATTTCGGCGTGGCGGCCAGCGGCCTGCCAAGCGACTGGGAGATGTTCAACGTCGATGGCAACTCGGGCGTCAACCGCGACATGACCCGCGAGGCGCTGGAAATCATCCTGAGGCTCTGGAGCGAGACCGAACCCTTCGAGCACCACGGCAAGTTCTGGACGGTGAAATCGCCGCCCCTGATGTACGGCTTCCTGAAGCCCCATATCAGGCCATTGCAGCAGCCCCATCCGCCGATTGGCGTGGCCGGGCTCTCCAAGAGCTCCGACACCCTGAAACTCGCTGGCGAACGTGGCTTCTGGCCCATGAGCCTCAACCTCAATCCCGCCTATGTGGGAAGCCACTGGGAAGCGGTCGAGATCGGCGCCGAGCGGTCTGGACGCACACCGGACCGAAACGACTGGCGGCTGGTCCGCGAGGTCTTCGTCGCGGACACCGATGCCGAGGCCATGCGCCTGTCGGTAGGTTCGCACATGGGCCGGATGATGCGCGAATACTTCCTCAAGCTGCTGGGAGAGTTCGATTTCCTGCAATACCTGAAGCACGACCAGGATGTCGCCGACAGCGACGTGACACCCGAGTATTGCGCGAAGCACAACTGGATCATCGGTTCACCCGATACCGTGGCCGAGAAGATCGCCGCCATCTACGACGATGTCGGTGGGTTCGGACAACTGCTGGTGTTCGGCTTCGACTATGTCGAAACACCGGAAGCCTGGCGCCATTCGCTGGAGCTGTTGGCAAAGGAAGTCATGCCGAAGGTGGCGAAACTCCAGCCCAAGGCTGTCGCCGCCTGAGTTTATGCTCGCCAACACGACAAGCCGGAAGCGGCCAGGACGCTTGACCAGAGCCTCTTGGCCCTTCGCCGGAAGAAGGACTTTCACCACCACGGGTTTGCCATTGAGCAATTCCACAGGCTCGAATAAGGTCATCTCTGTGGTGGACTGGTGCCGAACTGCACCGGAGGGGTATGAGGACGCTGCCCGTGAGAGTTGGGAAGCGGTTGTCACATGATTGGCCCGGCGGTCAGGGCCTGGTTGCGGGAGACCAGGCTGCACGACAGTGCCGGTGCCGGAGCGCGATCGAGCCGGAACACAATCCGGTCCGTTGCCCGGCTCGCACGGGATCATGATCATGGCAACCACGGACCCACATTTCGCGACCCACATACCTGCAACGGACTTCGGACGAGAAATGTACGCACCTCCACCCTCCCAAAGCCTGCAAACCGCCTTCCGTGCACACTCCGAGCGCGTGAACGCCGCCTACCAGTTCTGGTATCACCTGACCGGGGGCGCTATTGGCTTCTGCAGTGGCCTGGTGATCGTGATCCCGCTGGTGCTGTGGCTCAGCGGACCATCGGAGCAGGCCCCGCATGGAAAATCTGCACCCGTCCGGGCCGTTGCGGCCGCAGCCGTGCCCACACCCCCAGCACTGCAGCCAAGATTGGCCTTCGCCCCCCATCCGGCTGAAGCGCCCTATCCCACCATCACGAAGGTCCTCGCCCGGCAGGACGAAGACAAGCTCATCAACGCCGCCCGCGAGCATTTCCGCGCCGGCGACCTCGCCGCCGCCCGCCGCGTCCTCGACCAGCGCGACCTGTCGAAACGTGGCGATGCCGTCTTCCTCCTGGCCGAGACCTACGACCCCAACGTGCTGGCCGCACTCGGCATCCAGGGTGTCATCGCCGAACCACAAACCGCGCTCCGCCTTTACGAAGCCGCCCTGAAATTCGGCGTCCCGGCAGCCCGGCACCGCGTCGAAGCCCTGCAGTGAGTTGCGCACTGGCACGCCTTCGGCTTTGATCAGCACAGGATGCCTGGCCGGCACCGGAACGGCCAGCGCCAGAGCCGAAGGAGAACGCCATGATCACCGCAATCGTCCGCTTCAAGCTGCCAGCGACCGTCAAGCTCGACGACGCCCGCAAGCTCTTCCAGGGTTCGGCGCCCAAATACGAGGGCCTCGCAGGCCTCGTGCGCAAGTACTACCTGTTCGACGAGGCGTCACATACCGGCGGCGGCGTCTATCTCTGGGAAAGCCGCGCCGCAGCCGAAAAGGTCTACTCGGCGGAATGGCGCAAGATGATCACCGAGCGCTACGGGGCCGAACCCGATATCCTGTATTTCGAAAGCCCGGTCATCGTCGACAATGCCACAACGCCCAAGGTGCAGGCCGCGGAATAGCCCGCGAACATGGGGCTTGCCATGAGGGATCGGCACTGATGGCCGGATCACGACCGGCGAGCGCCGCCGCATCCCTGTGACCGTGACGGGATGTTCGCCCATGCGATACCAGCACCAACGCTTCCCCTTTGTCCGCCCGCCCGAGCTCGATGGAAGCCGGACCCGCGTGCCACTCGTCATCGTTGGCGGCGGACCGGTCGGGCTGGCGCTCGCTGTCGACATGGCGATGCATGGCGTGCAAAGCATCGTCCTCGACGACGGCGACAGCGTCTCGGTCGGATCGCGCGCCATCTGCTGGTCGAAACGTACCCTCGAGATCTTCGACCGGCTGGGCGTTGCAGACCGCATGGTCGCCAAGGGGGTGACATGGCAGGTCGGACGCCTCTTCCATCGCGAGCACGAGGTCTACAACTTCGATCTCCAGCCGGAAGTCGGGTTCAAGCAGCCCGCCTTCATCAATCTGCAGCAGTACTACGTCGAAGAGTACCTGATCGACCGTGCCCGGGAGTTTCCCGGACTGATTGACCTGAGGTTCAAGAGCCGGGTCTGCGACCTGACCCGGACGGCGGAGGGTGTCGACACCAGGGTCGAAACACCCGAGGGAACCTACCGGCTCGAAGCCGATTGGCTGGTGGCGTGCGACGGCGTGCGCAGCACCGTGCGCGAGCGCCTGGGGCTTGCATTCGGCGGACGCACCTTCGAGGAACGTTTCCTCATCACCGACATCGAGATGAAGGCCGACTTCCCGCCCGAACGCTGGTTCTGGTTCGAACCGCCCTTCCACACTGGCCAGTCGGCGCTATTGCACAAGCAGCCCGATGACATCTGGCGGATCGACCTCCAGCTCGGACCGGACGCCAACCCTGAAACGGAACGCAAACCCGAGAGCGTCATCCCGCGCATCAAGGCCATCGTCGGGGACCGCCCGTTCGAGGTCGATTGGATCTCGGTCTATTCCTTCCAGTGCCGCCGCCTCGACCGGTTCGTGCACGGCCGCGTGATCTTCGCCGGCGACAGCGCCCATATCGTCTCTCCCTTCGGCGCGCGTGGCGGCAACGGCGGCATCCAGGACGTCGACAACCTCGCCTGGAAACTCGCAGCCGTCATCCAGGGCAGCGCCACCGAAGACCTGATCGAGACCTACAACGAGGAACGCACACACGGCGCCGACGAGAACATCCTGAACTCGGCCCGCTCCACCAGCTTCATGACGCCGAAAAGCCCCATGGAAACGATCTTCCGCGAGGAAGTGCTGGCCATGGCCCGGGAGGAGCCGTTTGCACGCCGCCTCGTCAACTCCGGTCGCCTGTCGCTCCCCTGCTCGCTTGCCGGTCTCGCTCTGCAATCACCCGATGACAACACGTTCAATGGCGGCCTCGCACCAGGCAGCCCCTGCCACGACGCACCCGTGCGAACCGCCGACGGACATGACAGTTGGCTGCTCGGCCATCTCGGCGGCGATTGGTGCGTGTTGAGCTTCGGAAAGCCGGTTGCTGCGCCAGCCCCCGTGCGGCAGGTCGTCATCCACCAGACTCCACCCCACACACCAGACCCCGACCCGGGTATTGCCCTCATCGACCACGAAGGGCGGGTCGCGACCCGCTATGGCGGACGTGATGGCACCTGCTATCTCATCCGCCCCGACCAGCACGTTGCCGCACGCTTCGCCACGCCCTCACAGGATGCGTTGACGGCCGCACTTGCGCGTGGCCAGGGAAAGACGGCGCCATGACCAATGACAAACTCGACACGTCTTTCCGCTTGGCCGATGGCGGCGATGATGTCTACGCCGCCTTGATCGCGGCCCACGAAAGCCTGTCCGACGCAGACAGCGCCCGTCTCAACGCGCGCCTGATCCTTCTGTTGGCGAACCAGGTTGGCGACCCGGCAATCGTTATCGCGGCGATCAGAAAAGCACGCCGCGATCTCGGGCCAACCCGTCACCCACGCTGACCATCACACCAGCGCCCGCCATCACGACTTCTTGTGCCTGGCCTTTTCCGCGAAGAAGGCGGCGATCGCAGCCTGCGGCTCGCCTGTGCGATAGGCATCGGAAAGCGCGTCGATACCGGCATAAACGCCCTCGTCCACCGAAACACGCTCCCAGCGGTTCATCAGCTCCTTCTGCGAGCGCACGGCCTTCGGCGTGGCCTTGCACAACAGGCTGACCCAGTGTTCCACGCCGGCATCGAGTGCAGCATGCGGCACCACCTTCTGCGCAAAGCCCATGGTGAGGGCTTCCTTGGCGTCGAACGTCTCCCCGGTCAGGAGGATTTCGCGGGTCTTGCCCCACCCGATCAAGCCCGGCAACAACGCGGCCTCGATGACGGATGGCAGCCCCATCACAACTTCCGGCATCCCGAGAACAGCGCCATCGGCAACGATCCGCATGTCGGCCGACGCCGCCACCTCCAGTCCGGCACCGAGACAGAACCCGTTCACGCGGGCGATCACGGGCACGGCGCAATGACGGATGGCCTTGCAGGCCAGATGCAGCCGCGTGATGTAGAGCCGGCCTGACTCGGCATCCAGGCTGCCAAGCTCGCGAAGATCCGCGCCACCAATGAAGGAACGCTCGCCTGCGCCCGTCAAGACGGCAACCCGGATGCTCTCGTCCTGGCCGATCTTCTCGAACGTCTCCCTCAGCGCCGTCACCATTGCGCTGGAGAGGCAGTTGAGCCGCTTGTGGTTGTCGACCGTCACGGTCGCCACCTGGCCGCCCTCCGCACGCTCGTGGAGTTTCACACTGACACCGGGTTCCGACATACTGTATCTCCCTTGCTGTTTGTCGCTACCCTGTCAGATTGCTCGATGCCACTCCAGAACCGTGTGACGCCGGAAGGCGAAATCGTCGCAATTGCCGCACGCGGTTCCATGATGGGGAACCGGGGCGGCGCCCTGCACGACCAGACCCGCAGCCTGGGTCGCCGCCGGTGGGTCTCCCGCCAGTGGATCTGCTGTGTCCTGTCGTTCAAGAACCGGCACCGGCAGGTGATGCAGCCCAATCGGTACACGGAATTTTTCTTTCTCGACGAGGCGACCGCGCTGGCCGCTGGCCACCGCCCCTGTTTCGAGTGCCGCCGCCAGGACGCCGTGAAGTTCGCCGAGGCCTGGGCCACAGCACACGGTCTGACAACTCCACCGAAGGCGGGCGAGATGGACAAGGTCCTGCATGGCGAGCGCCTGCAGACCGATGGTGGCAAACGCACCCACACCATGCCCTGGACGACGCTGCCCGATGGGACAGTCGTCCGCCTGCCCGATGGACCGGCCCTGGTGCTCGCGGACAAGGTCTGGCCCTGGACCCCCGACGGCTACACCGCCCCTGCCCCCCGGCCCGAGGGGCCCCATCAGGCATGTGTCCTGACCCCACCGGCAATCGTTGCCACACTGCGCAGCGGCTACCAGCCGATGCTCCATGCTTCCACCAGATTTGGCGGGCAGACTTCCTCCGGTGGCAGAGAGTTTCCCTGGAAGGGCCGCGGCGGATGACCCGCACCAGACTAAAGAAGACGCTTCGCTGGTCCTACCTGTGGCTTGGCCTGGTGCTGGCGGTTGCCCTGCTGTTCCGGCTGACGAATTTCATTCCCGGCGTTGCCGGCACCACCGCCGAGCAGATCTTCACCAGCATCTACGACTACCTGAAGGACATGTCGCTGGTCTTCATCACCGTGGTGGCCACCTACCTTGCGGGTGTCTACCAGAAGCGGCAGGGCTTCATCGACGCGCTCAAGATGGAGTGGCGCGAAATCGTGCGCGCCAAGTCCGAACTCGTCGTCTACACCCAGCTCGAGAACCCGGCCCGTGACGACTACATGCGGGCATTCCTGGCCATCTCGGAAACGCTGGACAACATGCGGACGGTCTATGCCAACGTCGGCGAGACGTCCGAGCTGATCGGCCTCTATCCGTTCGCACCCCTCCACGACATGCGCAGGGCGCTACAGACCCTCGACCCCGCCAAGGTCCGCGAGGTCTCACCCGAACACCGCAGGCTGGCCCGCGACGCCATTCTGCAGACGTTCTATGCCTTGCGGGAATCTTTCCTGGAAGAGCTGGACCTGGAAGAACCGGATAGCCCGATCATCGCCTGGGGAAGCCGCCGCCACAAGAAGTCCGGTGCGCCCGCCTGGGCAAGGAAACGTCAACAGGATGAGCAGCGGGAAACGGATGCAGCAAACCCGCCAGACCCGCGCATCCAGGCCTTCCTGCAGTTGCTCCACGACCACGAGCACCGCACCGTGAAACCCTGGCGTGGAGCGAGCGTGACCAACGGGCAGACACCGCCGCCGCCACCAGTCTCGTTGAGGGGAGACCTCACCTGAAGCGGCCTGCGATGACACATCCGGTTCAAAGGTTCAATGGTCGGGATTGGTGACGGCAACCGCCTGCTTGACCGGATTGGGCGCCCTTGGTGCATCACTCATTTCGGCCCGAGACCGCGGCAACGCTTCGGGATGCGCGTCCTTCAGCCAGGCCAGCATACGCTCGCGCACCGTGCAGCGCAGATCCCAGAGATCCGACGAATCCCGCGCGCTCACCAGCGCCCGGACGACAATGGTCGAACGGTCCGTTTCCGTCACCTGGATGCGCGCCACCTTGCCATCCCACTGCCGGTCGCCCGACACGATCTCCTCGAGCTTCTGTCTCATGTCCTCCACCGGCGCGCGATAATCGAGGTGCCAGATGACCTGCCCCAGCAAGTCGGCAGTCGTGCGCGTCCAGTTCTCGAAAGGCTTCTCGATGAAATGCGACAGCGGCACGATCAACCGTCTCAGATCCCAGATCCGCACCACGACATAGGTGGACGTCACTTCCTCGATCGTCCCCCATTGGCCTTCCACGATGACGACATCGTCGAGCCGGATCGGCTGCGTGATCGCGATCTGGATGCCGGCGATGAGGTTGGAGAGGATGGGTCGGGCCGCAAGGCCGATGACGAGACCGGCGGCACCCGCCGATGCAAAGATGGAAATGCCGATATGGCGCACCGCCGGAAATGTCATCAGGATTCCGGCAATCGTTGCAAGACCCACGACGATCTCGGCAGCCCGCTGAAGGATGCTGATCTGCGTCTGCGAGCGGCGCACCTGCAGGTTGGTCGCCCCACTGCTGCGGTTGACGGTCGTGAAATAGGCCGACGCACCGCCAATGACGATGACTGCAAGCCAGCCGCACAGCACGACCACGCCGATATGGACGCCATGCTCCAGGACATTGTAGACGACCGGCGCGAAATCACCCGCAGGTGCCGCAAGCCACAGCCACAACAGAACCGCACCGAGAGCCAGCGGACCGTAGGTACGCTCCAGCGTTCGATGGCCGGCGACCTGCCGCTTCACGAGCTGACCGGTCAGCAGGCGGGCCACGAAATACATGACCAGCGCGGCGATGGTCGCACCCGCCAGCCAGACACCAACGGCACTGTTGATGTCCTGCGTGCTGTTGAGGAGTTTCGTGAAGAGATCTATCGACCCGCTATCGCTCAACGGTCCTGGTCCTTCCCTGCAATACCGCGCCGCCTGTCGTTCAAAATGCGAAGGCCCCGGATGGCGTTCCGCCGCCCGAAGCCCCCCATGGAACACCTGCGTGTGTTCGGCCTATGACACCGCCATGTCAACCCATGGCCCGACGTCAGGTCACCTCAGCCGCGCCCTTCGAACGGCATGGCCGTCGCCTTGATGGTCATCGTGAGCACGTTGGTATCGAGCGGCAGCGACGCCATGTAGCGGATCGCGGACCCGCAATGGTCAACATCGAAGACCGGCTCGGGCATGATGTCGCCACGCGCCTGCGGAACGCCACCCTTCATGCGCCCCCCCATGTTGGTATCCGCATTGCCGATATCGAGCTGCCCGCAGGCAATGTTGAAGGGACGGCCATCGAGCGCGATGGTCTTGGTCAGGCCCGTGATGGCATGTTTGGTGGAGGTGTAGGCAACGGACATGGGCCGCGGCGCATGAGCGGAAATCGAACCGTTGTTGACGATCCGGCCGCCCTGGGGCGATTGCGCCTTGAACATGCGGATCGCCTCCTGCGCGCACATGAAGCAGGCGGTCAGGTTCAGATCGACAACCTTTTTCCAGTCCTCGATCTTGATGTCTTCCATCGGCCCCGCAGGCAGGCCCATCCCTGCATTGTTGAACAGGAAATCCAGCCGGCCGAACGCCTTCCGGGTCGCGGCAAACAAGGCCTTGACCTGATCCTGCTGCGTGACGTCGGTCGGCACCGCCAGCATCCGGCCGCCGCCGTCCCTGGCCATGGCAACGGTCTTGTCCAGCTCCTCCTTGCGCCGCCCTGCCACGGCCACATCCCAGCCGTCGGCCTGCAGGTGAAGGGCAGCCGCGCGGCCGATGCCGGTTCCACCACCGGTGATGATCGCAACCTTGTTCGTGGCCATGCTGGCCCTCCTCGAAATCAGTATGATGGCATGTAGCGCCTCCCGCGCCGCCGAGCCACAATCGTTCACGAAAGCGCTCCGCTGGGCAAGTCGAAGGTTGCCGACGATCGGTCCGCCAGCCGGATATCTGCGTCAGGCCACCATTGGAAGTGGCCAGCCACCTGTCGTAGGATCGGCAGATCATTTCAATTGCTTATCATCGAGGGACCCCATGCCACGCCCAGACAGCTTTGTGCCGCGCGGTGTCATCCCGGCCGTTATTCTCCCCTTCACGCCCGACCTGGAGATCGACGAGGCCGCATTCCGCGCCCATCTCCTGGACGTCGGCGCCACGCCCGGCCTGTCGGCAGTCACGGTCAACGCCCACTCGACGGAAGCCGCCTCATGCACCTTTGCAGAACAACGCCGGGTCATGGCCCTCACGATGGAAACTATCGGCGACCGCCTCCCGGTCGTGCACGGCATCTACGCCGAGGGCTCGATCGAGGCGGCCCGCATCGCACGCGCCGCGGTCGCGGATGGCGCTTCGGCCCTGCTGGTCTTTCCGCCGGGCCCCTTCACGCTCGGACACCGCCCGGCCATGGTCAAAGCGCACTACCAGCGCATTGCCGACGCCGCTGGCGATGTCCCCCTGATCGCCTTCAACTACCCGCTGGCCATCAACCAGGGCTACACCACCGAAATGATTGTCGAACTCGCCGAGGCGGTGCCGACAGTCCTGGCCATCAAGGATTGGTGCAACGTGCCGACCCAGCACGAGCGCAACATCCGCGTTCTGCAGAGCCTGCCCCGTCCGGTCAACGTCCTCTCGACGCACTCGGCGTGGCTCTTCCCGTCGCTGGTGCTGGGATGCGCGGGGTTGCTGTCGGGCTCGGGCAGCGTCATTGCCGGATTGCAGGCCCGGCTTTTCGCCGCAGTCCAGACCGATGATCTCGCGGCCGCACGCCAGATCAACGACCTGATCCATCCGTTGGCGGATGTCTTCTATGCAGCACCAGCCGTTGACATGCACAACCGCATGAAGGAAGCCCTGGTACTGATGGGCAAGCTCGAATGCGCCGCCGTTCGCCCGCCGCTCGTGAAGATCGCGGATGGCGAAATCGCGCGGATCCGACGTGCCCTCGAAATGGCCGGGCTCATGTCGCAGCCGTCCTCGCGCACGGCCGCCGAATAGCGGGCCTGGACCAAAGGGACCAACGTCAAATGGAACACCGCGACATGGCGGACAAGCGGCTGGATACACGTGGCCTCACCTGTCCGTTGCCCGTGCTCAAGGCCTCCAAGGTCTTGAAAGAGATGGCCCCGGGCACGAGCCTGGAAGTGCTGGCGACCGACCCCGGCTCCATTCCCGACTTCGCCGCCCTGTGCGAACGTGGCAGGCACACGCTTTTGAACCAGATCCAGGAAAACGGCGTCTATCGCTTCCTGATCCGCCGCGCGGATTGAACGGGAAACATGTCCCCGTTCAGCCTGACCTGGATCAAAAGCAATGCCAGGGCAGGCGCCTGCAGAACCAATTCCGGCCGCAAGCGCCGCGCCCGCACAGCACCACGCACTTGGGTCGGTGCAGTCCGTGAACGAAAGCAAGCTGGACCAATTCCGGCTGAACCGGAGTTGGTCTGTCCTTACACGAACTTCGGCTTCCGCTTGGCAAGGAACGCCTCGACACCTTCGGCAAACTCGTCGCTGCCGAACGCCACACCCTGGGCAATGGCCTCACGCTCGAAGAATTCATCCACGCTCGATTCGTAGGCCCGCTTCATCATCACCTTCGACATGGACAGCATGGCCGTCGGCCCGGAGGCGATCTCCTCCGCCATGGCCAATGCCTCGTCCATCAGGCGTTCCGGCGCGACACACCGGTTGGCAAGCCCGATCTGCACCGCCTCCTCGGCGGTATATTTCCGGTTGAGCAGGATCATTTCCTTGGCCCTGAGACTGCCGATGGCCCACGGCAACGTCTGCAGCACGCCCACATCGGGCAACACGCCAAGCTTCGAGTAGGCACTCAGGAAATAGGCGTTGGAACTGGCAACGACGATGTCGGCAAGCAGCGCGATGGCAAGGCCACCGCCGACCGCCGGGCCATTGACCGCAGCAATGATGGGTTTGTCGGCGTCGAGCAGCGCCCGGGCCCAGGTGTGCACGGCCTGCATCCGCTTGCGGACAGCCGGCGCCTTCCGGCCCTCCTTGTCCTGCATGGCGCGAATATCACCACCCGCACAGAACGCCTTGCCGGTGCCTGTCAACACGATTGCCCTGACACTTTCGTCACCAAGCACAACCGGCACCTTCTCAGCCATGCCCTGCTTGATGGCCGGAGACAGGGCATTGAGGACGGCTGGATCATCGAGCCGCAGAATTGCAACGCCGCCCTTCCGTTCGAGCTTCACGGCTTCCATCATGGTCTCCTTCACCGGTTCAGGGGGTTTCGGGGCCGCCATTCTGGAGAGCCCCGCACCGTCTGTCGAGTGAGCCCGCGAAAGCACCCCGCATCGCTGGAGATTCAAGCAACAGGTGGCCCAAACCCCGACGAGGGCGTATATAGGCGGCGCAGAACTTCCAGATTGGCCCGGATGGGCCCAGAATGGCCATGACCGACAAACCAGACATCCTGCAACGCATCACCCGGTACAAGCTCCAGGAGGTCGCCCGCGCGAAGGCCGAACGGCCACGGGCGGCGATCGAGGAGGCCGCCCGGCGTGCCAATCCGGTCCGACGCTTCGCGGACGCCCTCGCATCCCATGCAAAGGACGGTTTTGCGCTGATCGCCGAAATCAAGAAGGCCAGTCCCTCCAAGGGCCTGATCCGGGCGGATTTCGATCCCCCCGCCCTTGCCGCCGCCTATGAAAAGGGCGGGGCCGCGTGCCTCTCCGTTCTCACGGACAACCCGTCGTTCCAGGGCTCACCGGAGTTCCTGACCGCCGCCCATCAGGCAACCCGCCTGCCGACGCTGCGCAAGGACTTCATGATCGACACCTACCAGGTTGTAGAGGCGCGGGCATGGGGCGCGGACTGCATCCTCATCATCATGGCGCAGATCGACGACGACACGGCCCTGGCGCTCGCCCAGGCAGCGAAGGGCTGGGACATGGACGCCATCGTCGAGGTGCATGACGAAGCCGAACTGGAACGCGCGCTGAAACTGCCCTGCCGCCTGATCGGCATCAACAACCGCAATCTCAGGACGTTCGAGACCTCGCTCGAGACCACCGAGCGGCTCGCCCCGATGGTACCCGAGGACCGCATCATCATCGGCGAAAGCGGCATCGGCGGCCACGCCGATCTGCAGCGGCTGGCAGACGTGGGTGTGCGGTCGTTCCTGGTGGGCGAAAGCCTGATGCGCCAGGCCGATGTCACGGCCGCGACCCGCACCCTGCTCAAGGGCGCAGCCTGAGAGGACACAACCTGAGCGGTAATAATCCGCTCAGGTCTCGATGCCCCAGGGACTCGACACCCCATGGATGTGGCGCGGCAACGAGCCCCGCACATACCGCGCGTCCCGAAGAACGCCCTGCCAGCGCCGAGACCTCAACTGGTCGGCTTCTCGAGCTTGCGCGTCAGGTTCTCGAACTCCTTGCGCAATTCCTCGTTCTTGAAGATCTGCTCGAACGTTGGCGCCTGCAGCTTCTGGATCGCCTCGAACGACGTGGCGCTGTCCTTCATGAGCTGGCGGAGCTGATAGCTGGCTTCGACCGTCTCGTAGGTATTGTCGGCAATCCGCAGATCGTGGGCCGCCTTGCGGCGCGCGCGCGCCACCTGTTCGCGCTGCTGGAGCAGGTAGCGCCGATAGCCCTTCGCGGCATCCTCGGCCAGCCGCTGGCTCGCCCGGTTGGCCTCGAGCGCCCGCCTCTGGTCCGGCCGGTTGTTGGAGCGCAGCAGGTCCTGCGTCCGCCGGTTGGCGGCCACGATGTCCCTGGTGATCGCATCGAGCTTCGGCAGGTAGTTGCCGTCGATCTTGCCGACGACACTGTCCTGGGCGTGCACGATCATGGCGAAGAGTGCTGCGTGCATGGCGAAATAGCGCCGGGCAGCACCGACATTCTCGCCCGACTGGGCCATCAGGCTGGCAAGCTGGGCGTCGATGGCCTTCGCCGCATCGAACACCGCAACCAGCCGCACGAGATCTCCCGACAACACGCCATCCAGCAGCAGGTCCACCTGCTTCTGGGTCATGTTGACCCCGCTCTTGGCAAGCCCCTCGTGAACCTCGCGCTTGGCGTTGGCGATCTCCACCTGGTTCTGCGCGATACGCCGCCTGGCATCCTCCATGTCGGCCTTGAGGCTGTCGACCGTATCGGTGACATAGCCCGGCATGAAGCCGTCCTTGGGCGCCGTCAACTGCTTCTCGCGCAGACGCACCAGCCGGTCATCGAGATCCCGGATGTTGGCCTTCAGCGTCTCGATCCGCTTCTGCACCTCGACCACCGGCACATCGGTGACGATCGCCAGTGTCGCGTCGAGCAGCGTCGAGATCTTCGCTTCCCGGTCTTCGCGCGTTTCCGTCCACAGCGGCGGAACAAGGAAATCATTCTTCGAGGGCAGCTTGCGGACGCCCGCGCGATTGGTGGCCGCGTCCTGCAGGATGGAATCGATGGCCCGCATCAGCCGCTGCGCCTGCTCGTGCGCCAGATCCCCCCGCCGCGGATCGGCCGGCTCGGGCTTGGGCTCGAAACGCGGCGCGCTGGACGGCGCACCGTCTGCACCCGTCGGGCGGCGTGGCGGTGCCGGCTGCGATTGCGCATAACGCTCCGCGATGCCCCTGCCCTCGCGAAGCAGTCCGGCAATGCCGTCGCTCAACGCACTCTCGGCGGAAAGCGGAGTCGCGGCGGCAAAAGTTGCAGCAACCAATACTCCTGTCAGTGCACCCATACGCGTGCCTGTGCGCATTGTCGTACCTCCACTATACACTGTGAGATGGCGACAAATTCCGGCAAATCAATGTTCAAACAGCAGCTTGCTGTCATCTGCCCGGCAAAATGCTCACAGCCAACGGCGTACACGTTGCTTGTAGGCGAGATACGATGGCCCGAAGCGCCGCTCCAGGAATGCCTCCTCCCGGACAATGGCAAGCCGGGTCACCGCCACCGCGAACACCGCAGCCGCAACCAGCAACCACAGCATGTTGAAGGAGATGCCAGCCCCCACCAGCGCCAGGGCCTCGCCCAGATAGATGGGGTTGCGCGAGAAGGCAAACGGCCCGGCCAGGACCAGCGCGTCCGCCCCCCGGTCGGGGCGGATCGACGTCTCGTGCCGCGGAAACTGGATGGACGCCCAGATCACCAGA
>JBKDZY010000291.1:0-4209 GCA_047971765.1 Hyphomicrobiaceae bacterium
CGCCGACGAGGTTGGCGACCTCATTGCCACCGGCACGATGGTGATGGCTCGCGATGGCGGGATCCTTTATGCCAACGCGGCCTATCGCGCCCTCGTCGGAGGCACCGATGATGGTCAGGCCCGGACCCTCGAGGAAGCGTTTGCCGCGGAACCGCAGGCTGCCGAATGCCTGTTCCGGTTGATGCGGGCGGCCGAACTGGGAGAACCCCGCAGCGAGGAGTTCCGGGTTCGCGGCGTGGCGCATGGCGAGCGTTCCGCGCGTTGGCTCCGCCTGTCCGTCAAGCCGATGACCGGCCTGCAGGGCGGCGACAGCAAGGCAAGCAGTCTCTGGCAGATCGCGGACATCAGCTGCGAACGCGCGCACGAGGCCGAAATCGTGCGCGGACTCGAGGGAGAGCTTGGACGCTACGAGGGGATGCCGATCGGCCTTGTCAGCGCGGATGCCGATGGACATGTGACACACATCAATGCGGCACTCGAAAGCTGGCTCGGCCTCGACTGGAGTGCCGCGCAGAACCGTCATTTGACGCTTGGCGACATCATCAGCGGTGACGGGGATGCGTTGTTCTGGACCGAACTCCAGCGTGCCGGCGGCCCTCTGGTGAGGCTCGACCTGGATCTGGTGCGCGAGGATGGGATCGGGCTTCCGGTGGAAGTGGTGGGACAGCTTGCTACGCCCAACGCCGAGCACAGCGGCATGACGGCGCTGGTGCTGGCGCGTGCGCCGGGCACCCATTCACGGTTGCCCGAGACCGGTGATGGTTCCGATACGCGCTATGCGTCGTTGTTCCAGTCCGCGCCGTTCGGCATCGCCACTCTCGGCGAGGATGGCAAGATCATCGCCTACAACGCGGCGTTTGCGCGGATGTTCCAGGCTGCAGGTCTCGCCAACGCGGTCACGCTTCCGGGGCTTGTCACGGATACCGGGGATGCCGATAGTGCGCGCCAGATCGAGGCGGCGTTGGCGGAAGCGCGCACCGGGCGCGCCACCCTGGCGCCAATCGAGGTCACCTTCGGGCCCCAGCGGCAGTTCACGCGGCGCCTGTTCATGAGCGCGATCCATGACGGCCAGGCCCATGGTGAGGCCGTGCTGTTGTTTGTCATTGATGCGACAGAGCACAAGGCGCTGGAGTTGAAGTTTGCGCAAAGCACCAAGATGGAGGCTGTCGGCAAGCTCGCGGGTGGCATCGCACACGATTTCAACAACGTGCTGACGGCCATCATTGGTTTCTCCGATCTGCTGCTTCAGACGCATCGTCCGTTCGATCCGGCCCACAAGGATATTGTGAACATCAAGAAGGAGGCCAACCGGGCGGCCCGTCTGGTGCGTCAGCTTCTGGCCTTCTCGCGTCAGCAGACGCTCAGCCCCGAGGTGATGGATCTGGGCGAGATTATCACCGACCTGTCGATGATGTTGGCGCGGTCGCTGGGCGAGCGTGTTGAAATCAAGATCGTCCCGGGACGTGACTTGTGGTTGGTGAAGGCTGACCGGTCGGAGTTCGAGCGTGTCATCGTCAATCTGGCGGTGAATGCCCGCGATGCGATGCCGGATGGTGGCCGATTGACGTTGCGCGTCAGAAACGTTGCCGAGCGCGAGACGCTGAAGCTCAGGGCGCATGGCATGCAGCCGGGCGAATATGTGTTGATCGAGGTCGAGGATACCGGTTCCGGAATGCCGCCGGAGGTGTTGGCCAAGATCTTCGAGCCGTTCTTCTCGACCAAGGAGGTTGGCAAAGGAACCGGGCTTGGTCTTTCCATGGCATATGGCTTCGTCAAGCAGACCGGGGGCTACATCTATCCTGACAGTACGCCGGGCAAGGGCACGACCTTCCGGCTCTATCTCCCGCGCTACGATGAAGCGGACGAGGTCGAGGCGCTTCCGGTCGAGACGGAGCACGTCGAGGCGGAGCAGGCTGTCGCCGCAAGTGGGCGACGGGCTGCCGGGCATGGCGATCTGACGGGGACCGGCCGCGTCCTGCTGGTCGAGGACGAGGACTCCGTGCGCAACTTTGCCGTCCGTGCCTTGAAGCGCAAAGGCTATGAGGTGATCGAGGCCACGACGGGGCTGGAGGCACTGGAAGTGGTGGCCGCGCAGACCGAGCCTATCGACATCGTCGTTTCGGATGTGGTGATGCCGGAGATGGACGGGCCGACCATGATGCGGGAAATGCGCAAGGTGCGGCCGGACCTCAAGGTCATCTTCGTCTCCGGCTATCCGGATGACAGGTTCAAGAATTCGCTGGATCCGGATGCGCATTTCGCCTTCCTGCCCAAGCCGTTCACGCTTCCGCAGCTGGCGGCCAAGGTCAAGGAAGAGCTCGCCCGTTGAGGCGGGCGCCGCTTGATGGCTGATCGTCTGGGCCGGGACCAATAACCCATTGGTTCCGGCCTTTTTGCGTTCGGCGCCCGGGGAATTCCATCAGGTTGTGGGACGGCTTGTGCGTGGGGTGAAGTCTGTTTTGCTGATGCGATGGATTGACCATTTGGTGTTCGACATCAAACTGGTGATGTGGCGTGGCATCGATCCAGGCAGGATTTCAAGCGTCTGGAGGATGGGACCGGCTGGGTGATCCGCCCCCGTGATGCCGTGCGCACAGGTGCGTGTCGAAACTGATTTCGGAGGTCGGGCTCATGAGTTCCCTGATCGCAGCCGGGCTGGCAGGTGTGATGGTGTTGGCGTTGGGAGCGCATGCGGTTCGTGCGCAGGACAACGCACCTCGGATCCCGCCGACGATGGCTTCAGGCAGTCCGGACTCGTCGTCTTCCGGGGCAGACGGGCCTGCCGACCAGGATGCTTCCCTGAAGGGCAGGATCGTGAATTTCATCGAGAGCTATTATCTGTCGAGCGAGGCGCTCAGTGGCGAGGAAATCCTGAAGCTCTATGGGCCGCGTGTCCGCTATTTCGACGGCAAGGTGCTGTCGCCGCGGCAGATCGCCGATGACAAGCGCGCCTACTACAAGCGCTGGCCGGACCGCAAGTACCGGCTGTTGCGTGATACGGTCGAGGTGAGTTCTCCGCCGGATCAGCCGAGAATCTACAATGTGACGTTCGACTATCTTTTCGATGTTGCCCGCAAGGGCCGGGTTTCGCGCGGGCGGGGACGGGCCCAACTGACGCTGGACATGCGGCTCGAGGGCGGGGTCATCACCCGAGAGACAGGCTCGGTCGTGCAACGGTGGCATTGACGGCGCTGGCTGCGTATTGAGGCGGGTATTCGGGTTGCCATCTGGATCGTGCGACACAACCATCACTGCGGTGGCCATAAGCGATGGTGGCCTGCCGTTTCCATCCGAGCCGGAAACGCTATAGCCTTGCTGGTGATGTGGCCGTGATGGCCTTGGAGATCCGCAGGGAGCGTGAACATGTGCGCAGGTGACGAGCTGCCGGCCTATTCGGTCGATGCCTACAATGTTTCGCATGCGTCGGAAAACAAGATCCACGACGATACGGTTGCCCAGAAGCTGGGATTTTCCGGCGGGCTGGTGCCGGGCGTGGAGGTGTTTGCCTACGCCAGCCACCTGCCGGTTGCGCACTGGGGGCGGGCGTTCCTGGAGTGCGGGTCAATGACCGCGCGTTTCGGCAAGCCGGTCTATGATGGGCGGGTTGCAACGGCGGTGGGGCGTGTGGTTCCGGATGGCCTGGCGCTGGAGGTCACCAGTGAAGGCGTATCGTGCGCGACCGGTCATGCGGCGTTGCGCGAGGGTGTGGGCACTGTTCCGGACCTTGCCGGCTACAGGACGCCCGCGCCGCCGGCAGAGCGCCCGCCGGCCGACGAGACAAGTCTTGCCGAGGCACGCGAGCTTGCCACCACGCCCGACGTGCTGACGCCGGAGCGGCACGCGGACTATCTGCGCGATGTGCGTGAGACCGATCCGCTCTACGGGGCCGAGGGCATTGCGCATCCCGGCATTCTCCTGCGGTTGTGCAATTCGCTGTTGCGGGAGAATGTCGTCCTGCCGCCCGGGATCCAAGTCGGCAGCCCGATCGACTACTTCCGCGTTGCGCGGGTCGGGGAGGCGTTGTCGGCGCGCGCCAGGGTGTCGGCCCACTACGAGAAGAAGGGGCGCCGGTTCGTCGATCTCGCGAGCATCCTGGTGGCTGACGACGCCCACGTCAGTGCGCCTGTCAATCTCACCGCCATCTACAGGCTGCGTCACCTCCCAGCGTGAGAAGATCGGTTGTCGCAGGCGGCATGGCTGTCGGCTGCG
>JBKDZY010000292.1:0-4872 GCA_047971765.1 Hyphomicrobiaceae bacterium
GGCTGGTGCAGGCCGGCGAGCACGCGGCCCTCGAGACACTGGTGGCAGCGGCCGGGCGTTTCATCGCCGCCCATGTCGATCTGGAGGGCGTGCTTGCCAGGGCGCGCACCACGGTTCCGCCTATGGGGCCCTCCGCCACGCCTGTCCCTCCCGGCCACCGGATCGCGTTGGCGCAGGATGCGGCGTTTTCCTTCGTCTATCCGCATCTGACCGAGGGATGGCGTGCTGCCGGCGCCGAGATCGTGCCGTTCTCGCCCCTGGCTGACGAGGCTCCGGATGCGGATGCCGACATCTGCTGGCTGCCGGGTGGCTATCCGGAGCTTCATGCCGGCACGCTCGCCGCGTGCACCTGCTTCCACACCGCCCTTCGGGACTTCGCGCGGACGCGGCCTGTTCACGGCGAGTGCGGAGGCTACATGGCGATGGGAACCGCACTGATCGACAAGGACGGTTTTCGCCACCAGATGGCCGGCCTGCTGGGGCTGGTCACGTCCTACGAAAAACGCAGGATGCATCTCGGCTACCGCCATGCGCGGCTCAACCGGGAGGTGATCGGGCTCGGTCAGTCGGCCGGGCTGCGCGGTCACGAGTTCCACTACTCCACCATTCTCGATCAGCCCGACGAACCGCTCGCGGCTGTCACTGACGCCAACGGGGCTGCCGTGCCGGAAACCGGCTCGGTGCGGGGGCTTGCGCATGGCACGTTCTTCCACCTGATCGCGGAGGCCACATGAGCGGGTTTGTCAGTTTCGTGTCCTCGGGGCCGGGCGATCCTGAGCTCCTGACGGTCAGGGGCGTGGACCGGATCAAGCGTGCCGATGCGATCCTCTATGATGACCTGTCGGCGGGACCGATCCTCGATCTTGCCCGCGCCGAAGCCGATCTCGTCGGGGTCGGAAAGCGTGCGGGGCAGCCCTCGCCACGGCAGGACCATGTCAACCGGTTGCTGGTGGACTACGCGGCTGGCGGGGCACGGGTGGTGCGGCTCAAATCCGGCGATGCGGGGATCTTCGGCCGGCTCGAGGAAGAAATCATGGCACTGCGCGCTGCCGGCATTGCGCACGAAGTGATCCCGGGCGTGTCGGCGGCGTCAGCGGCGGCGGCGGCGGCCGACATCTCACTTACCCGCCGGGTGACGGCGCGGCGCATGCAGTTCGTGACCGGGCATGATGCGACCGGAACCCTGCCTGAGGGGCTCAACATGGCGGCGCTCGCCGATCCGGGCGTCGTGACCGCCGTCTACATGGGGCGGCGCACCTTTGCTACACTTGCCGACCGGCTGATGGCGGCGGGGCTGGCACCTGGAACCCCCGCGCTGCTGGCGGAGGCCGTCTCGACCCCTGAACAGCACATGGTCTTCACTACATTATCGGGCTTGCGCGACCGGCTTTGCTGCGAACCGTCGGGACGCGCGCCCGTGTTGATCCTCTACGGCCCGCTCGGCGAGCCCGGACCGGAGGTCACGCGATGATCGAGCTGTCGCTGATCGGGATCGGGGCAGGCAATCCCGAGCACCTTACCCTGCAGGCGATTGCCGCCATGAACGCCGCGGACGTGATCCTCAGTCCGCGCAAGGGACCGGAAAAGGACGATCTGGCCGGCGTCCGGCGTGCGATCTGCGCGCGACACCTGAAGGGCGCGACGCGGCTCGTGGAATTCGATCTGCCGCGCCGCAATGCCGGCAATCCCGACTACCACGCCGAGGTCGACGACTGGCACAACGCCATCGCCGCGTGCTGGGAGGAGGCCTTGCAGGCGGCAATGCCACTAGGCGGGCGTGCGGGTTTCCTGGTGTGGGGCGATCCAGCCCTCTACGACAGCACCATGCGGATTGCCGAACGACTGGCGTGCCGCATGGACATCAAGACCAGGGTCATCCCAGGGGTAACCTCGATCGCGGCGCTCACCGCAGGGCACGGCATTCCACTCAACATGATCGGCGCATCGGTGCTGATCACGACCGGACGACGGCTGCGCGATACCGGCTGGCCCGATGGCGCGGATACGCTGCTGGTGATGCTCGACGGCGCCTGCTCCTTCCAGGTCCTCGATCCCGCGGGCATCGCCATCTGGTGGTCGGCCTACGCCGGGATGGAGCAGGAGATCCGGATTTCCGGACGGCTTTCAGAGTGCGCGGAGCGGATCGTCGCCACACGCTCCGAGGCACGAAAGCGCCACGGCTGGATCATGGACATCTATCTGCTGCGACGCACCGGCCGACGGGCCTGATTGCCGCCCGGGCAAGGACCACAACCGAAGCAACACCGGTTGTGGTCAAGACTATCGCCAGTCAGCGCGACCACCGCGAGACACGGCTACCCCATGATCCGGTAGCCACCGTCAATGGGATGGATCGCGCCAGTGACGTTGCGCGATTCCCGGCTGGCGAGGAAGGCGGCATAGGCCCCGACCTCCTCGATGCTGACAAGCTGGTGCGTGGGCGTGCGCTCGGTCGTGCGGCGGATCAGGTCGTCGAAATGGTCAATGCCACTCGCGGCCCGGGTCTTGAGCGGCCCGGGCGACAGTGCGTTGACCGAGATTCCCTTGGGGCCCAACTCGGCTGCCGCATAGCGTGTCACCGCCTCGAGCGCAGCCTTGACCGGACCCATGACGTTGTAGTGCTCGACGACTTTCTCTCCGCCATAGAAGGTGACGGCGATACAGTTGCCGCCGCTTGGCATCAACGGCTCGGCGAGATTGATCATGCGCAGAAACGAGTGCACCGATACATCCATCGCTGTGGAGAAGCCTTCCTGCGAGCAATCGACCACGCGCCCATGGAGGTCTTCCTTCGGGCAGAAGGCGATGGAATGAAGCAGCGTGTCGAGACGACCCCACCTGGTGCGGATCTTCTCGAACAGGGCCTCCAGGGCACCAGGCTTTTGCACGTCAAGCGGCTCGATGATGGTGGCATTGACCTTCTCGGCCAGCGGCCTGACGTGAGGCTCTGCCTTTTCGTTCAGATAGGTGATGGCGAGTTCGGCACCCTGGGCGTGAAGCGCCTGTGCGCATCCCCAGGCGATGGACTGGTCGTTTGCTATACCGACAACGAGGGCTTTATGCCCGGAAAGCGAATACATGATGAATTCTCCAGGACTACGAGGTACGAAACAACTGCGCGTGCAGGACGGTCAGATCGGCGCCGTCCAGCCCCCTGGCTGCGGCCTCCAGCGCGTCGTGCTGACGGATGCGCATTGGGCTTCTCTCGTTCAGCTCTCACGGAGCCCTGGGCGATACGCCCTCATTCCAGGTATGAGATGAGGTCGCCCAGATCGTCGTCCGTCTCGTCGAAATACCTGAACACGCATGTCATCACGTCCTTGAGCGTCTGCAGGTTCAACTGGTCGCAGACGAGGGGGATCGGATTGCCATGCACGTCGTAGGGATAGCGATGCGAGTTCGAACTCATCTCGACGTTGCCGAACTGTGCAATCACGCCGCCGACAAACTCATCGGCGCTGTCGAGATCATGCGTGGGGAATGCATCGAGAACGGCACGGAACCGTGGCCACAGGACCTGGAACTCGTGAGACTTCCAGACCGGATAGACGCCGACATGTCGTCCATAGTGGTTGATGATGTACTTGAGGTTCAGTTCAAGCGCGTGCCTGTACAGGAACAGGATGGGATAGATCAACAGGTCTCTTTCGTTGCTGTCGGCCAACGCCATGTCGACGAGCGCATCCGCCGATCGACGATAGCCCTTCAGCATCAGCTCGAAACGGGACAGGTCGTTCGCCGCGAGCGCTGCTTCCTCGACCTCCTCTACACCGGTCTCGAAAGGATTGTTGCCGGGTTTCGGCCAGCGGAACCTTGTCCCGATCAAGTCATCGAATGTCAGACCCTGTGTCATGTCGATCCTCGCCTACCCAAATATCTGTTTGAATTTTCCAACCGTGTTGAAACATGTCCGGGTTCCGGGACCGCTCCGATCTCGCGAACAAGGTGCGCATCCCCTCACCCGTTCCCCCGGCCCTTCACGCTGCGGCTGGAGGCTCCGCTACGGAGGACGCGATCCTTGGGATGGATTTGTCCAGGTCCTCGATGGAACCGAGAACCTTCTTGTAGTCCTCCGAGTCGTGCGCGGCGTAGTTGAGGTTCTTGCACAGCCCCGTCAGCCTGGTGAAATAGTCACGCGCCGCAGTCTTGTCCTTGAATGCGTAGGTGCGCGTTGCCGCTGCATAGACCATTTCGAACAGCTCCTTCTGCCGCTCCGACGGACAGGACGCATCGACATCATCAAAGGCGTCCTGCTGCAGGAACACCATGTCGAGGAACAGCGCCGCCCGCTGGGTCGTGAAGTCCTCCAGCGTGACGCCATCTTCGCCCGTCACCTGCATCATCTGCAGGATCTCATCGCCGCGGCGCAGAAGTTCCTCCATTGCCGCGACCTGGCCGGCCCAGTCTGGACCCATCTTTTCCGCAAACCAGGGCGCGAGCTGCTCGCGGTAGCGCGACCACGACAGCAACGGATCAACCGCCGGGTAGAAGCGCTTGTAGGCGCGCTCCGACGAAAGGCCGAGAAAGCACTTGACCGCCGACAGCGTGGACTGGGTCACCGGCTCCTCGAAATTTCCGCCTGCGGGCGACACCGTGCCGATCATCGTCAAGGCGCCGACCGTGCCATCGTTCGACTTGACGACGCCGGCGCGCTCGTAGACCGACTTGATCGAACTGTCGAGATAGGCGGGAAACCCTTCCTCGCCCGGGATCTCCTCGAGACGGCCGGACGTTTCGCGCATGGCCTGCGCCCAACGCGAGGTCGAATCCGCAATCAACAGCGTGCGCAACCCCATCTGCCGGTAGTATTCCCCGAGCGTGAGCCCGGTATAGATCGACGCTTCACGCGCTGCGACCGGCATAGACGAGGTG
>JBKDZY010000293.1:0-1871 GCA_047971765.1 Hyphomicrobiaceae bacterium
GCCAATTCATAATAGCCACCATTAAACGCCGACACGCCTTGCCGCAGCGCGTCCTCTGGCGACTTGAACGTTAGCGAATAGGATCGCGCCGTTGCCCCTGCCACGGATGCGGCAAGGCCAATCAGAATTGCGATAATTATCCGGCTAAATATCCGCATAACAGATGACTTCCGCCTTTCCGCCGGCGTGGGTCACAGCGCCGTAACGCGCCGGTCCCACTTGGTCCGCAAACTTCCTCAGCGCGCCCGACTGATACATATTCGGTGGCACCTTCCATTCAGCCCTGCGCTTGGCAAGTTCAGCCTCTGAGACCTCCAGATCGAGCGTGCCATTTTCAGCATCGATCGAAATCATGTCGCCATCCTTGATGAGCCCGATAGGCCCGCCCAAGGCCGCCTCGGGCCCAACGTGTCCGATGCAGAACCCGCGGGTTCCGCCCGAAAAGCGACCATCGGTGATGAGTGCAACCTTATCGCCCGCGCCCTGGCCGTAGAGCGCCGCCGTCGTCGACAACATCTCGCGCATACCAGGGCCACCCTTTGGGCCCTCGTAGCGGATGATCAGAACATCGCCCTCTTTGTACTGGCGAGCATCGACAGCACGGAAGCAATCCTCTTCGCAGTCAAACACCCGCGCCGGACCGCGGAACTGCAATTTCTTCATGCCGGCAACTTTCACGATCGCACCATCCGGTGCCAACGAACCTTTGAGGCCGACGACCCCACCCGTCGGCGTGATCGGATTGGACACCGGGTAGACCACTTTCTGATTCGTATTGAAGGTGACGTCCTTAAGGTTCTCGGCCATCGTTTTGCCGGTCACCGTCATGCAATCGCCATTGAGAACACCGCCGTCGAGCAGCGCCTTTAGAATCTGCGGCACACCGCCAATGTCATAGACATCTTTCGCCACATACTGGCCGCCCGGCTTGAGGTCGGCGATGTAGGGTGTGCTCTTGAAAATCTCCGCCACCTCGACCAGATCGAAGTCGAGGCCGCATTCGTTGGCCATCGCCGGCAAAGGCAGTGCACCGTTGGTCGAACCTCCCGTTGCTGCAACCACCTTTGCGGCGTTGACGAACGCTTCGCGTGTGCAGATATCGCGCGGCCGCAGGCCGAGCGCCAACAGGTTCATCACTGCCTTACCGCTGTCGAACGCAAACGAATCGCGGCTTTCGAACGGCGCTGGCGCACCTGCAGATCCTGGCAGAGCCAAGCCGATCGCTTCGGAGACGCACGCCATCGTGTTTGCTGTGAACTGACCACCGCACGACCCCGCCGACGGGCAGGCAACGCATTCGAGTTCATGCAATTCCTTGTCCGACATTCGACCGGCCGAGTGCATGCCGACGCCCTCGAACACATCAACCACGGTCACATCACGGCCCTTGAACTTTCCTGGAAGGATCGAACCGCCATAGAGAAACACGCTCGGCACATTGAGGCGCAGCATCGCCATCATGATGCCGGGCAAGCTCTTGTCGCAACCTGCAATGCCGACCAGCGCATCGTAGCAGTGCCCACGCATCGTCAGTTCGATCGAATCAGCAATCACCTCGCGTGAAACGAGAGACGACTTCATGCCCTGATGACCCATGGCGATGCCGTCTGTCACGGTGATGGTGCAAAATTCGCGTGGCGTGCCACCAGATTCGTCAACGCCCTTTTTTGCTGACTGGGCCTGACGCATCAAAGAAATGTTGCAAGGGGCGGCTTCATTCCAGCACGATGCAACGCCGACGAACGGACGATGAATTTGTTCTTCTTCGAGCCCCATGGCGTAGTAGTATGAACGATGGGGTGCCCGCGACGGTCCTTCCGTCACGTGGCGGCTCGGCAATTTCGATTTATCGAACGTCTTGGCGTCCATTG